>NZ_JBFBBY010000080.1:0-36268 GCF_040682875.1 Amycolatopsis sp. NPDC051071
GCGCCTGGCGCAAGGAAGGGGGCCTTCCTGTACCTCAGGCGAGCACGCGGGCGCCGGTACCGAGCGGGTCGGGTCTCGTGAGTGTTTTGGGTCGTTAGAGCGACCCAAATCACTCACGACCATCGCTAGGCCGTATGCGTGAAAAATGCAACCAGATGCCATGTTTTCTTTCGGGTGAAGCGGGAACCCCCTAAGTAGCCACACCCCGGCGGTCCCATCACGCCGGGCGACTACGAAGGAGAAGGTGCCCCCGTGATCATTCTCGGCGTCATCCTGATTGTCATCGGTGTCATCGCCAGCATCCCCGTTCTGTACTCGATCGGGATCGCGCTCGCGGTCATCGGCATCATCTTGGCCGTTCTCGGGAACACCGGGAAGGCCATCGGCGGTCGCGCCCACTGGTTCTGAGCCCACTCACGGAACCAGCTGAAAGACCGGTACCCGGCGTTCCCCTCACGCCGGGTACCGGTCTTTTCACAGCCCGAAAAGTTAGGGGTCCCCCGGCTCCGAGGGGGAGGGAGAGCCGGAGGACCCCGTCATAGGTAGCACATTCCCGGCCACGATGTACACGAATGCATACACCTTCGGGTGGCAATCGGTCTCCATCGGGCCGATCCAGCCGAAGCAGTGTATTGGCCCCCGGTCAAGAAGCCTGGAGCAACAGCTCGGCAGGCGTCTCCACACAGACGCAGCGACCGTCGACGTCGAGACAGTCGATCGTCAAGGTGTGCCGAGCGAAGTCGAGATCGACACAGCCGGGCTCACCGCATTCCGTGAAGCCACCGTCGAGATGGACGACCAGGGTGCCGTGGCAGTGGTCGAGTCCGCCGGAGCAGAACACGCACTCCATGCTCACGCCGCCTTCCGCGTTCGGGTTCTCCTCAATTGCCCTTACTACCACCGAGGGCCGACAGAACCGGGGATACGCGCGGCGTGTCGCGACGCCCGGCTGGGTGAGACCGGGCACACCCAAACCGGTACAACAGTCTACAAAGGAGGGTCAGGCGCTCTTCGGGGTTCGCTTGCCCGCGGCCGGTTTCTTCGCCGCCGTGGCCTTCTTGGCCGTGGAAGCGGCCGGCTTCCGGCTCTTCTTCGCCTCGCTCACGCTGGCCTGCAGGGCCTCCATGAGGTCAACGACGTCCGCCTTCGCACCCACGGCCTTCGGCTTCGCCGTGTCGCTCCCGGCGGCCTTGGACTCGATCATGGCCTCCAGCGCCTCGCGGTAGGAGTCGGCATACTTCTCCGGCTCGAACACGGGCTCCGAAAGCGAATCGATCAGCGAGCCTGCCATCGTCAGTTCCTGGGGCCGCACCTGCGGCGGATCCTCGTGCAGGAAGCCGAAGTCCGGGACACGGACCTCGTCGGGCCACAGCATCGTCGTCATCATGAGGACGTCGTTGTGCACCCGCAGCACTGCCAGTGCCTCCCGCTGGCGGATGGCGACCTTCGCGATCGCCACATGACTCGCCTTCTGCAGGGCGTCACGCAGGACGACGTACGGCTTGATGGCGTTCTTCTGCGGTTCGAGGTAATACGTCTTGTCGAAGTTGATCGGATCGATGGACTCCAGCGGCACGAACTCGAGCACATCGATGGCCCGTGACGACGCCAGCGGCAGTTCGGCCATGTCCTCGTCGGTGAGCACGACCATCTCGCCGTCAGGTAGTTCGTAGCCCTTCGCGATCTCGGCGTAGGGCACTTCCTCGCCGTCGATCGTGCAGAACCGCTTGTACTGGATCCGGCCACCGTCGGACTCGTGCACCTGGCGCAGCGAGACGTTCTTGTTCTCGGTGGCCGCATACAGCTGGATCGGGATGCTCACCAGCCCGAACGACACCGAGCCCTTCCACATCGAACGCATCGCGTCGCACCTCCACCGCCGTCACCGACCGTACTTACGCTCGGTAACAACGGTAGCCCGAAACACCGGACCGCGACAGTCCCGCGAACCCGATCGCGGGACGGTCACGGCCCGGAAATCACGCTTCGGCCAGGTACTTCTCTGCTTTCGCGGGGTCGAGGAACCAGTGCTGGAAATCGGTCGGATCGGAGAACCCGTTCGCGAACCGCTTCGCCACGGCGGGATTCTCCCCCGCCGCGCCGATGATCTGGAGCACATGCGGGGGCGGCGGCTGCAGCATCGCGTTGGTCCAGGTCGTCACGTGCTGGGCGTACTCCCAGTACTTGTCGAACGCCGCCGTCATCCACTCCTCGTCAAACGGCTTGTCACCGCGGTCGAGGATGGAATCCAGATAGGACGCCGCGCAATGACTCGCGTTGTTGGAGCCCTGCCCGGTGATCGGGTCGTTGGCGACCACGACGTCGGCCATGCCCAGCACCACGGTGCCCGAGGGCAGCTTGCCGACCGCGTTCCGCACGACCGGGGTGTACCCGCCGGCCAGCGTCGCCTTCTCGTCGGTCAGCACGGCGTTCTTCGACCTCTCGTACTCCCACGGGAGGAACTGCTTCATCAGCGAGAGGATCCGGTCGAGATGCGCCCGCGGCGACGGCCGGTCGCCCCAGCAGTCCAGCGGCCCGCCGGGGACGCCCTCGAAGAAGAGGATGTCGCAGTTCCCGCTCAGCGTGTACGCGGGGATCATGAACAGTTCGCCGACGCCGGGGATGATGTTGAACCGCACCGCGGCCTTGTCCGGATGCTCCGGCCGGGGTTCCATACCGTGCACGTAAGCCAGCGAGAGCGCCCGCTGCGGCTCGGTGTAGGGCGAGCGCTCCGGGATGCGGTCGAACAACTGCACCAGCTCGCCCTTGCCCGCCGCGATGACCACGAGGTCGTAGAGCTTCGCCAGCGGCGCGAGATCCGAAGTGGTCACCCCGTGGATGACGACCTTCCCGCCGCGCTCCTCGACCAGTTCGAGCCAGCTCGCCATCTTCACCCGCTGGTCCACCGACTGCGCGTAGTGCTCCAGCGGCCCGAACCAGTCCAGCACGCGGCTCCTGCCCGAGGCACGCTTCCCCGCCGAGGGCTCATCAGCGCCGTCGGGGCCGGCGATCGAAACGCCGAGTCCTTCGACCCGGACGGTCTCGTCCTCCCACAGGTTCAGCCGGTGGTCCCGCTCATGCTGCAGCGCGGAGTGGAACATGCACTGCGTCGACATCACCTTGCCGGACCGGATCTCGTCCGGCGTCCGCGCCGACATCACGGTGACGTCGTAGTCGTGGCCCAGCAGGCTCAAAGCCAGCTGCAACCCCGACTGCCCCGCACCGACGATCAGAACCTTGCGCATCCTCGACATTCCTCCAGAAAGAGAATCAGCCCACCGAACCGACGTACGGAGTTGACGGGCCCTCAGCGGAAAAATGTGCTTCGGGCCGGCGACCCGGCCCGGAGACCACCGCGAGGGACAGCGTGTGCGTCACCAGTTCCCGCAACGTCGCGACGGTCGACTTCGGGTCGCGGGCGTCGCAGGTGACCAGCGGGATGTCCGCGGACAGCGCGAGCGCGTCGCGGACCTCGTCGAGGTCGTGCACCGGCATCCCCTCGAACTGGTTGACCGCGACGATAAACGGCAGCTCGGAGTCGTTCTCGAAGTAGTTGATCGCGGCGAAGGACTGGTCGATCCGGCTGGTGTCGACCAGCACGATCGCGCCGAGCGCGCCGCGTGAGAGGTCGTCCCAGAGAAACCAGAACCGAGCCTGGCCCGGCGTGCCGAAGAGGTACAGGAGCAGGTCTTCACGCAAGGTGATCCGGCCGAAGTCCATCGCGACCGTGGTGGTGGACTTCGTGCCGGGGGGCACCAGTTCGTCGACACCGGCCCCGGCTTCGGTCATCCAGGCTTCGTTGCTCAGCGGGGGGACCTCGGAGACGGCGCCGACGAACGTCGTCTTGCCAACGCCGAATCCACCGGCGACCACGATCTTGGCGGAGATCGCCAGCAGATCGGCGTCAGACCGGGAGGCGCTTGAGTCCATCGAGGATCCTCTCGAGCACGTTCGTGTCGTGGTTGTAGGCGTGGGCCGTCGGGTGCACGAAGACCGCGCCCTGGGTGGCGAGGTCGCCGATGAGCACGCGGACCACGCCGAGCGGCAGGTCGAGCCCCACCGAAAGCTCGGCGATCGACGAGCGCTCACGGGCGCGCTCGTACAGCGAACGCGATTCGGGCATCAGCGCCTCGGACAGCGCCGGGTCGTAACGCGGGACCGAGATCAGGGTCTCCACCAGCAGCAGGTGGCTGCTCTTGGTCCGGCCGCCGGTGAGCGCGTATGGCCGGATTCTGCGGCTGCGCATCTTGCCGGGCCGGTCCGGAGATTGGTCGCTGGACACGGTCATCCCTTCCTTCTCCGGATTTTCAGGCCTGCGGCCGACGGGCGGTCAGGACCTGCCGGAGTCCCGCTCGCACCTCGGGGGTGAGGGCGTGACCGGCGTTGGTGATGAACTGGGTCATCTCGTAGGCGACGACCTTCATGTCGCATTCCGGCTCGGTGAGCACGGCGAGCCCGGCCTCGGAGCCGATCCCCATGAACAGGAAGTACCCGCGGGTGAGCCGGATGATGATCTGCTCGCAGTTGCCCTTGCCGAACAGCGCGGCGCTGTTGCCCGCGAGGCTGAGCAGTCCGCTCGCGATGGCGGCGAGCTGTTCGGCGTCGTCACTGGACACCGTTTCCGAAGCGGTCAAAGGGAAACCGTCGACGGACAAGATCAGCGCGTGACTGGCGCCGTGCACCTTGCGCACGAAATCGTCGAGCAGCCACGTGAAATCCGTGGTCGCGTCCTGGGCGGTCACTGGGTGTTTCCTCCGGTCTCACGCTCGTGCCGGTCGTCGAGGGCGGCGCGCTCGCCGTCGCTGAAGGCATCGAGGTCGGCCAGCAGCGCCTCGTGCCCGTCCGCCGCGTCGGCGGGCGGGGTGGTCGGCGGGGCCGGTTCGTCGGGCAAAGTCCTGATACTGCGGGAAACCCGGCGCGGGAGACCGCTGGCGGTGGTACCGCCGTCGGCGGGCGGCGGGACGGCCGTGCGCGGACGCGGGCTGGGTTTGCGTTCCAATTCCGGCTCCGGAGCCGGTGACGGCGCCGGACGGCGCCTCGGCAGCCCCGACGGCGACTCGACAGAGGTCACCACGGGTGCCCCGTTGGTGATCCTCGCCTGGGGCAGCACCACGGTCTGGGCGCCGGACCAGTGCTTCTCGGCGAGTTCCGAGACCACCGGTACCGGCAGCAGCACGGTGGCGACCGTGCCGTGCGGGGTGCGGCGGTCGAGTTTGACGGTGATCCCGTGGCGGTCGGCGAGCCTGCCGACGACGGCGAGTCCCATATGCCGCACCGAATCGTCGTCCAGTACCGGTCCGGCCGCCAGTCGTTCGTTCAGCACGACGAGGCGTTCCGGCGGCATGCCGATGCCCTCGTCCTCAATGCGGATCAGCACACTCCCTTGTTCGGTGAGGTGCGCGCTGACACTGACCGGCGAACTCGGCGAGGACTGGTTCGCCGCGTTGTCGAACAGTTCCGCGAGGATCCGGCTGACGTCTTCGGCGGCGAAACCGACGACACCGAGCGAGACGACCCGGCCGATCGTGATCCGCGAGTAATGGTCGATCGACGACATCGCGGCCCGCATCACGTCGAGCACTGACGAGGTACCGGCGGCCGCGTCGTCGGCGTCACGACCGGCGAGCACACGCAGGTTCTCGGCGTTGCGCCGCAACCGGGTCGCCAGGTGGTCGAGCCGGTAGAGCTCGGCGAGGCGGTCGGAGTTCTCCTCCCCCGCCTCCATCGTCTCCAGCTGTGCGAGCAGCTGGTCGAGCAGGTTGAGGTCGCGCAGCGCGACATTGGAACAGACACCGGCGAGCGCTCCGGCGTCCGGCGCTTCCACGGCAGGCCGCTGTTCCGTCACCAGTTCGGCGGGTGATGCCGAAGAAGCGTGCCGGGGCGGGGCGGCGAGGAACTGCGCCGCGGCGACCCGGGAGCGGTCCAGAAGAACCCGTGAGCGGTCAAGCAAGCCTCGAGCCCGCGTCACCATGTGCTTCCACTTCTTTCTCTTCGCGTACCCGGACCCGTGCACTCCCCAGTGACAACGACGGCCATGCAAGCAGACGGAACAATCGGTGTCCACAACCGGCATCCGTTCAACCGCTGGCAGTGACCTGGTAACGAAAGCGTTGCGGCTGGTGAGCGACGCGCACTAGGCCATTCGGCTCAATTTCGGTGTCACGAACCACACGTCCTGCCCGAAAAGTGCGGAGTGCGCATAAATTTGCGTGGCGCGCAACTTTTACTTATCCTGGTCGTCATGACCACGGACCCGGTTGCCCCCCTCGGACTGCGCGAGCGCAAGAAGCGCGCGGCCCGGCGAGCCATGAGCGAGGCAGCGCTCAAACTCGCCGCGGAGAAGGGTGTCGAGCAGGTCCGTGTCGAGGACATCGCCAGCGCCGTCGGCGTCTCACCGCGCACGTTCAACAACTACTTCTCCAGCAAGGAGGAGGCGATCTGCTCGTTCGTCGTCGAACGGCAGGAACGGGTGCGGGAGGCACTGCGTGAACGACCTCCCGGTGAATCACTGTGGGAAGCGGTCACCACCGCGACGCTGGAGACCTACCGCCGGGAAGGCGAGCCGAACCGCGATTCGGTGAAGATCGCCAGGTCGATGATCCTGCATCCGGCGGTGCACGGCGAGTTCCTCAAGGCGCACGCCACCGTCGAACGGGTGCTGGCCGAGGCGATTCTGGAACGCGCGGGCGCCGGCACGGAAAACGCGTTGAACGCGCGGCTGATGGCGGCCATTGTGGAGTCCGCGGTGAAGACCGCTTTCTTCAACTGGCTGACCAACGACGGCGCGGAGCCGTTCTTGGAAACGGTCGAGGTCCTCTTGCGCGAAGCCTCGGCGGGTGTCCCCTCGCTTACCGGACCCGGACCGGTGAAGTCACCGAAGAAGTAGTTACACCCTACCCACCACTGGGGAGAAACCGTTGTGCTGACCAAGCTGTTGCGCACTCACCTGCGCCCATACCGGCGTGACCTGTGGCTGATCGTGCTGCTGCAGTTCGTCCAGACCCTCGCCGGGCTGTACTTGCCGACGCTGAACGCCGAGATCATCGACAAAGGCGTGGTACTGGGGGACATCGACTTCATCCTCGGCGTCGGCGGCGTGATGCTGCTGGTGTCGCTGGTGCAGATCGCCTGCTCGATCGGCGCCGTCTACTTCGGCGCCCGCACCGCGATGGCGGTCGGCCGCGACGTCCGCGGCGCGATCTTCCACCGGGTCCAGGACTTCTCCGCCCGCGAGGTCGGCCAGTTCGGGACGCCGTCGCTGATCACCCGCACCACCAACGACGTCCAGCAGGTGCAGATGCTGACGTTGATGGCGTTCACGCTGATGGTGTCGGCGCCGATCATGTGCTTCGGCGGCATCATCATGGCGCTGAACCAGGACGTCACGCTCTCATGGCTGCTGGTGGTCGTGGTGCCGATCCTGGGTATCTCGGTCGGCGTCATCATCTCGCGGATGCGGCCGGCGTTCCGGTTGATGCAGGAGCGGATCGACAAGATCAACCAGATCCTGCGCGAGCAGATCATGGGTATCCGCGTGATCCGGGCCTTCGTCAAGGACACCCACGAGCGCCGCCGGTTCACCAAGGCCAATACCGAACTGCTGGACGTCTCGCTGATCGTCGGCAGGCTGATGGCGCTGATGTTCCCGATCGTCATGCTGGTGATGAACACCTCCAGCGTCGCCGTCCTGTGGTTCGGCGGGCTCCGCATCGACAGCGGCAGCATGGAGATCGGCGCGCTGACCGCGTTCCTGTCGTACCTGATGCAGATCCTGATGGCGGTCATGATGGCCACCTTCATGTTCATGATGGTGCCGCGTGCCGAGGTCAGCGCCGAGCGCATCACCGAGGTGCTCGACACGCACTCCAGTGTCGTCCTGCCGGAGAACCCGGTCAGCCCCGGCGAGGTGCACGGCCACCTGGAACTGTCCGATGTGGAGTTCCGCTATCCCGGCGCGGAGCAGCCGGTGCTGCAGGAGATCTCGCTGCTGGCCAGGCCGGGTGAGACCACCGCGATCATCGGCAGCACGGGCAGCGGGAAGACCACGCTGCTCAACCTGATCCCCCGGCTGATGGACGCCACCGACGGCTCGGTGCGCGTCGACGGCGTCGACGTCCGGGAACTGGATCCGACCGTGCTGTCCGACGCCGTCGGGCTGGTGCCGCAGAAGCCGTACCTGTTCGCCGGGACGGTGGCGAGCAACCTCCGCTACGGCAAGGCCGACGCCACCGACGAGGAACTGTGGCACGCGCTGGAAGTGGCGCAGGGCAAGGAGTTCGTCGAACGGATGGCCGAGGGGCTCGACTCCCCCATCGCACAGGGCGGCACCAACGTCTCCGGCGGGCAGCGGCAGCGGCTCGCGATCGCACGCATGCTGGTGCGCCGCCCCGAGATTTATTTGTTCGACGACTCCTTCTCCGCGCTCGACTACGCGACCGACGCCGCCCTGCGGCGCGCGCTGGTGGCCGAGACCGCCGAGGCGACGGTGGTGATCGTCGCGCAGCGGGTCAGCACGATCCGCCACGCCGACCGCATCATCGTGCTCGACGAGGGCCGCGTCGTCGGCACCGGCACGCATACCGCACTCATGGACGACAACGAAACCTATCGGGAGATCGTGCTGTCCCAGCTGACCGAGCAGGAGGCCGCCTGATGAGCGCGCCCGAATCCACCGAATCCGACACCGCGAACGCCCCGGCCAAACCCGCGGGCGAACGCGCGAGCGCGGCACGGGGACCCGGCCCCGGCGGTGGCGGCTTCGGCCGTGGCCCCGCCGCCTTCATGGGCGGGCCCTCGGTCGAAAAGGCCCTGGACTTCAAAGCTTCCCTGAAGCGGCTGCTGAAGCTGCTGCAACCCCAGCGCGCCGTGTTGTACGGCGTCATGGTCTTCGGTATCGCCAGTGTCGCGCTGAGCGTCATCGGCCCGAAGATCCTCGGCAAGGCGACGGACCTCATTTTCGCGGGCGTCGTCGCACAGGACATGCCGGCGGGGGTGAGCAAGGAACAGGTCATCGCCGGGCTGCGGGCGAGTGGCGACAACACCCGCGCCGACATGTTCGCGGCAATGGACTTCGTACCTGGCCAGCGGATCGACTTCGACGCCGTCGGACAGGTCCTGATGTGGGTGCTGCTGCTCTACATCGTGGCGTCGTTCTTCGCGCTGCTGCAGGCGAGGCTGACCACGAACCTGGTGCAGCGGGCGGTGTTCGAACTGCGGGAGAGGATCGAGGAGAAGTTCGCCAAGCTCCCGCTGAGCTACTTCGACCGCCAGCCTCGCGGCGAGGTTCTGAGCCGGGCCACCAACGACATCGACAACCTCGCGCAGTCGTTGCAGCAGACGCTGGCGCAGATCGTGTCGTCACTGCTGATGGTCGTCGGCGTGCTCGCGATGATGTTCGTCATCTCGCCACTGCTGGCGCTGGTCGCGCTGCTTTCGGTGCCTGCCTCGGTGTTCGTCGCTGCGAAGATCGGGAAGAAGGCCCAGCCGCAGTTCATCAAACAGTGGTCGACCACCGGCAGGCTCAACGCGCATATCGAGGAGATGTACACCGGTCACTCGCTGGTCAAGGTGTTCGGCCGCCGCGAGGAGGCCGAAGAGGTCTTCCGCGAGCACAACGACACGCTTTACGGCGCGAGCTTCAAGGCCCAGTTCATCTCGGGCACGATCCAGCCCGCGATGATGTTCATCGGCAACCTGAGCTACGTGCTGGTCGCCGTGATCGGCGCGCTCCGTGTCGCGTCCGGGACGCTGTCGCTCGGCGACGTCCAGGCGTTCATTCAGTACTCGCGGCAGTTCAGCCAGCCGGTCACGCAGATCGCCAGCATGGCGAACCTGCTGCAGTCCGGTGTCGCGTCCGCGGAGCGGGTCTTCGCGTTGCTCGACGCCGACGAGCAGGAGCCCGAGCCCGCCGATCCGGCGCGGGTCGAGAAGGTGAGCGGTCAGGTCGAGTTCGAGCACGTGTCGTTCCGGTACACCCCGGACACCCCGCTCATCGAGGACTTGTCCCTCACCGTCGATCCGGGGCATACCGTCGCCATCGTCGGGCCGACCGGGGCAGGCAAGACCACGCTGGTCAACCTGCTCATGCGGTTCTACGAACTCGACGGCGGCCGGATCACCCTCGACGGCGTCGACATCGCCGAGATGGACCGCGAGGACCTGCGGTCCAAAACCGGCATGGTGCTGCAGGACGCGTGGTTGTTCGGCGGCACGATCGCGGAGAACATCGCCTACGGTTCCGCGGGCGCCACGCAGGAACAGATCGTCGAGGCCGCCAAGGCGACCCACGTCGACCGGTTCGTCCGTACCCTGCCGGACGGTTACGACACGGTGATCGACGACGAGGGCGGCACGGTCAGCACCGGTGAGAAACAGCTGATCACCGTCGCACGGGCGTTCCTGGCGAAACCGGCGATCCTCATCCTCGACGAGGCCACCAGTTCGGTCGACACCCGCACCGAAGTGCTGATCCAGCGGGCGATGAATTCGCTGCGCGAAGGACGGACGAGTTTCGTCATCGCGCACCGGCTTTCCACCATCCGGGACGCGGACGTCATCCTCGTGATGGAGGAAGGCTCGATCGTCGAACAGGGCGATCACGAAACGCTGCTGCTCACCGGTGGCGCGTACTCCCGGCTCTATGCCGCCCAGTTCGCGGAGGCACTCGCCGAAACGGACTGAACCAACCCGGCGAAGGCCCCTTTCCCTACTCTCACAGTGGGAAAGGGGGCCTTCGCCACGCGTACGGAGCGGGAACGGCGCTAGGCTTGCGGGACCGGATCCGGAGAGGGGTGCGCTGGCCGACCATGGCGGAGAAACTCGGCGAATACCGCCGTAAGCGCAAACCGGGGCGGACCCCCGAACCTATTCCGGAACGTGACGGTGACACGGGATCGGACGATCTCTTCGTCATCCAGGAACACCACGCGAGCAGCCTGCATTGGGACATCCGTCTCGAACGGGACGGGGTGCTGGTCTCCTGGGCGGTGCCGAAAGGCCTGCCGCTGTCGCCGGACGTCGAACGTCTCGCCGTGCACACCGAAGACCATCCGATGGAGTATCTCACCTTCGAAGGTGAGATACCGGCCGGTGAATACGGCGGCGGCACCATGACCATCTGGGACACCGGCCGCTACGAAACGCTGCACTTCAACGACTACAAGGTCGAAGTCGTCTTTCACGGGGAGCGGGCGCGCGGGAAGTACCTGTTCCTGAACGTGAAGAAGGACTCGCACGATCGCGGCTGGCTGCTCAAACGGCTCGACCCGGCCGAACCCGGGCGCCAGGAACTCCCTCCTTTCCTGGCCCCGATGCTGACGAAACCCGGCCGTCTCCCCTCAACCGGCGAAGACGCGGAATGGGCCTACGAGTTCGACTGGTCGGGACGTCGCACGCTGGTCCGCGTGTCCGGGGGCAGGATCACCGCCTACGACGATTCCGGCGACGACGTCACCGGGCTGTACCCCGAATTCCGCGGGCTTGGCGAGCAACTCGGTGCCACCGAAACCTTTCTCGACGGGGAAATCGTCGTCTTCGACGGAGGGAAGCCGAGCGCGGACGGGCTCGGGCACCGGGCACGCGCCACGAAAAGCTCCGCGAAACGGCTCACCCCGCGCTATCCGGCGTTCTATCTCGTGAACGATCTCCTGCATCTCGACGGCCGGTCCTGTTTGGACCTTCCGTACGCCGGGCGCCGCGAACTGCTCGACGAACTCGGTCTCGCCGGTCCGCATTGGCAGGTCCCCCGGCACTACATCGGCGACGGCGGCGCGGTCGCGCGGGCGGCCCGCGAACACGGACTCGCCGGAATCGTCGCGAAACGTGCCGACTCGACGTATCACCCCGGAAGACGTACCGGGGAATGGCTTTCCATCACCGGCACCCGGGTCCAGCAGGTGGTGCTCGGCGGCTGGCGGCCGGGTGGCGGCAGTCGCGCCGGCACGTTCAGTTCGCTGCTTCTGGGTGTTCCGCACGAAGATGGCTTGCGATACATCGGGAACGTCGGTGTCGGATTCGCGGGTGACGAACTGGAGGTGTTGTCGCAGCGGCTCTTCCGCCTGGAACGCCAGACATCCCCGTTCGACTCCGTACCGGAAAAGCAGGCACGGGACGCACGCTGGTCGCGGCCGAGCATCGTCGGCGAGGTCGTCTTCGGCGGCTGGACCGACGCGGGCTGCCTGCGCAACCCGCGGTGGCGCGGCCTGCTGCCGGACGTCGAGGCCGACGAAGTCGAACTCGACGGCTGACCGGGCCCGGGTCAGGCGCCTAGATCAGCGCGTCCTCGACGTCACTCCGGACGTCGAGGCAGGCGCCGACCCCGCTGACGTCCAGGATCCGCAGCACGAGGTTGGTCTTCACGACCACCGAAAACCGCGGGGACGCGGCATTGGCCTCTTCGAGTGCGTGCAGCCCGGCGCAACTCAGGAATCCGACACCGGACAGGTCGACGATCACCCGTTTAGCCGTGACGCACGCTCCGGTGAGTTCGGTGCGGAACCGCCCGACCGTGGCCGCGTCGATCTCCCCCACCGCGGTGAGGACGAGAGCGCCGTCGGTCCGACGGCTGGTGGACACGGCCAGTGGCGGCGATTCGCCGGATACGCGCTGGCCAGGCAACATTGGGGGCGCCTCTCTCCAGACCACCAAGTCCCCAAGACGGTACTCGGCAGCGGCGAGAGGTCAACCCCGGCAGTCCCTATCGAAGCCATTTCGGGCGAGAACCTTTACGTACCGCTTGCCATTCGCCGTCGAAACGACGATGCGCGGCCGCAGCGGTGGCGACAGAACGGCCATGCAACAGGCCATAGGTGAAAGCGTTTTCGCTTTCGGCGTAGGCGCGGAGGCCCAAAAGCCGCAGGACCTCCCTGGTGACCACGACGTCGTGGTGCGTGCCGAGTGTGCTTTGCACTGCCTTGACGTTCTTTTGCCATTTTCGAAGCTTCTTGCCGGTCACCGGGCGGACCGTGTCGGCGGCGTACCGGGCGCGCTTCGCCTTCTTGCGCACCTCGTGCAACGCGGCGTCCTGCTCCGCACCCGGCGCCAGCCCGCGCGCTGTCGAAACGGCCCCACGCAGCTTCCGATCCGAACGGACCACCGCCTTGCGTAGTTCCTTCTTGCCGTCCTTGATCTTCCCCGGTTTGGCGGCGAGCTTCTCCAGCGCTCGCAACAGATCCGTGTACCGCTTGCTGTCGAGTGCCCGGATGGCCCGCGTCTTGGCCTCCTCGGCCTCGCGCGCGAAATGCCGGGTCATCAGCTGTTCGACGTTGCCCAGTACCAGCTCCGAGGGCAGTGCCTTGACCTCGTCGTGCAGCCGATCGGCCATCACCTCGTTGTCCCTCGCCGGACCGAGTTCGCCACCCAGCCAGCGGAGCTCGGCGGCGAGACCCTTCGCGATGCCGTCGTCGAGCGAGCGCCGGAACGTCCGCAGCGCACTCCGCAGCCGCCTGCTGGCGACGCGCAGCTGGTGCACTGAGTCCTCGACGTCCCGGCGTACCCCGATGTCGTTGCGGCGCAAGGCGTCCAGCTGCTCGGTGACGTAGTCGGCCAGCACCGAGCCGGACGGTCTCCCTGCCGACGGCACGAGGTCGTCGGTGAGCCGCCGGAGTTTCGACGGCCACCGCGACCGCTCCGCACCCGCTTTCACGACGGCCTCGTCGAGGCTTTCCAGCACTTCGAGATCGGCACCGGGCGAAAGCTCGATCTCGATCTCCCGCCAGCGGTCGAGGTGCGCCTTCTCCCCGCCCGCCTCGCCGGTGACGACGTCGTCGGTCAGCGTCGCGAGTTCCCGGCCCCGCGCGTCGAGCAACGCGTACGACGTGCGCTCGGTGCGCAGATGCGCGGCCTGGACGAGTTTGGCGCCGAGCGTATGCGCGCGGACCAGTCTCGCCAGCGCGCCGGGCACCTTGCCCGGCTTGCCGGACAGCGGGAGACGGAGTTCCTCGCGCCTGTCCTCACTGACCGGGAGCTTGAGGTGCCAGCCCTCGTCCTTCCCGCCGAGGCGCCGTCGCAGCGTGATCCCGGCCTGCGCGAGACGGAAGTCCGGGGTGTCGAAGTAGGTGGCGTCGAGCACGTCCACCCTCGGCTCGGCCTGGTTCGTCACCGGACCGGCCGGGACCAGCGGCGGGATCGGCCGGTCGGCCGCCAAGTCGTACTTCCGCTCGATCTCGGCTTCGGCGACCGGGGCCCCGCCCTGCGTCTTCGTCACCACGAACTCCTTCCCGTCGGCTACCCGGAAGGATTACCCCAGGAAGAGGCGCGGGGAAACCCCGATCGGTCACTCGTCCATCCGGTCGTACCTGTCCGCCCATGCGGCGAGCGTCTGACGCGACTTCTCCTCGGTCAGGGTATCGCTTTCCAGTCGCGCAACAAGAGAATAGTACGCTTCGACCGCCACCCGGTCGTCGATGAACACTCCGGCCGCATAGGAATCCGTGTACACCACCGCGGGATGCTCCTCGAATTCCATGATGGTGAACGAATTCTCGATCGCCCTGCTCACTTCGTTCGATTCCGGGACAATGCGAATGGAACAATAGGGAAGATTCGCGGACAGCACGAGATGGAGCAGTTGCTCGTGCATGATCCGGGGGCCGCCGACGACCGAACGCAACGCGCGCTCGTGGACGTAGAACCGGCACCGCGGCGGACGATCCCGCCGCAGCAGCTTCTGCCGGTCCATCCGGGCGTTGACGACCTCGTCCAGCTGGGCCTGGCCGCGGTTGCCGATCAGCTCGTAGGCGGTGCGGGCGTACGGTTCGGTCTGCAGCAGTCCGGGCAGCGTCAGCGACTCGTAACGGACCACGGTATGCGCGAGTTCCTCTTGGATCATCAGGGATTTCACCGGATCGACGAGTTCGTCGAAGTACGGCCGCACCCAGTAGAGGTCGTTGCCGGGCTGCGTCAGCTCCAGCAGCAGGTCACGCTCGGGCTCCGCCTCACCGCAGGTCGCGAGGTACAGCGCCGCGTCCACGACGGACAACTCCCGCAACCCCTGTTCCCACCTCGTGACCTTGCTCTGCAACCAGCCGTTACGGCGGCTGACGTCGGCGCCGCTGAAGTGCCTGCGCTGCCGGAACGCCTTCATGCGGTGGCCCAGTTCCCGGGTCCGCGCCGTCGAATCCTTCTCAACCATGCGGGTAAAAGTAGGGCCGAACTTCGGCCGCGCGGTAATTGCCACGCGGTAATTCACCTCAACTGCTGATAACTTGCACTCGCGCATTCCTGCGAAGTGCTCCTTCGCTCGCGAAGCACCTTCGCACGCGAAGAGTTCTTTAAGTTTATAGCGGACAGAAGAGAACGAGGCCAGTTATTCGGTTGGGGAATTGTTGCGGTGCGGCAGGCGGCCACCCCTTGGCGACCGGCTGCCCCGGCGCCTGCTTGCCGCCCCCGAAGTACATGAAGGCCCCCTTCCTGTACCTAGGCGCAAGGAAGGGGGCCTTCATGTACTTAGGAAGGTCTGAAGGTCGAGTTTCCTCGGCTGAGCCGAGGGAAGGGGTCCTTCACGCGCCATCGTCGTGGTTGATGATGCTGCTGCCGGCTCCAACGCGACTCACCACTCACACCCACCGCACCCTTTGAAACTCCTGCACCCCCTTCCCAGCTCACGCTCACCAAAGTCTCAACTGGCGGATCAGCGATACGCTTGAACCTCATGAGTCAAGACATCCGAGACTTCGTGACCACCTCGTGCGACCTGCTGGGAGTGGGCGAGCCGACGCACGCGGTGCCGGTTTTCGCGGAGGTCCGCAACGAACTGTTCGCTCAGCTCGTCGACCGCGGCTTCCGCTCGATCGCCCTCGAGACCGACCGCGTGGCCGCGCTCGTCGCGAACGACTTCGTCCAGGAGGGCGCGGGAACTCTCGACATCGCGATGCGCGAAGGCTTCACGCACGGATTCGGGGCGCTGGAACCGAATCGGGCGCTGATCGCCTGGATGCGCGAGTACAACGAAACCCGCCCGCCCGGGGACCGCCTGTCGTTCCACGGCTTCGACACGCAGACCGAGATCACCAACGCCCCCAGCCCGCGGCGCTATCTCGAGTACGCCGCCACCTACCTCGGCTCGGCTCAGGACATCGCGGGGGTGGCAGGCGACGACGAACGCTGGAGCCGGACGGAGGCGATGATGGATCCGGCCGAGTCGACCGGCGCCACGGCCGAGGCCTACCGGCTGCGCGCGATCGCGGCCGACCTGCTCGCCGCGTTGCGCGCGCGAAAGCCGGACGAGGGGTGGCACAGGGCCGAACTTCACCTTATGGCCGGGATCGACCTGCTCCGCGTTCACCGGCAGTGCGCCGAACCGCTCGAACCGGAGACACGGTACTGGCGCCTGTGGGGTGTCAGGGACGCGATCATGGCGCGGAACCTGCTGGACATCCGCGCTGCCGAGGCCGCTCGTGGCGCGACGCTGGTCTTCGCGCACAACCTCCACCTTCGGCGCCGCGGGACGGACACCGCCGGAACGCTGGTGGGATCGCTACTGGGTGACCGGTACACCTTCGTCGCGACCAGTCTCGGCAGCAGTGAGGCCATCGCGGTCGAAGAACCCGGGCCCGACACCTACGAAGGGTTCCTGCAGAAGCACGTCACCATCGGCTGGGGTCTGCTCCCGGCCGACGCGGTCCCGTCCGCCGCCGTCCGGACCGATCCCACCCCTCGCCATTACTTCCCGCTCGATCAGGCGATCCTCGACGACGCGGAGGCTGTCCTCCACGTCCGCGGCTAGCGGATCGAACCGGGTGACGCCTCTTGCCCTCGAAAGGCGTCACCCGGCCACGAGCACGCGCCGTCACCCCCAGTCCCGCTATCCCGGGACGGCGCGAAATCCCCTCACTGAGCGAGATTCAACACGCCGTCGCCATAACTTCGCCAAACGCGTCCGTCCGGGAGGCCCGTCCCGGCTATCCCGGACTCGTTCCGAAACGGATCTTCGTCAAGGCTTCACGAGCCCGTTCCCGCTGCCGTCCACCGCTGTCGACACCGGAAAGATCCTGGAGCGCACGCAGTTCCCACACTGGGAAGCCCAGTTCCCGAAACAGCCCGGCCGCCTTGCGGAGTCCTTCGGCGGCTTCCGCCGCATTGCCTTCCGCTGCCCGGAGGCGTCCGAGGCTGAGCAGGGTGTATCCGCCGCCCCGGCGGTCACCGAGCGCACGGAACGTGCCCATCGCGAGCCGCAGGTGATCGGCGGCCCGGTCCGGTTCACCTCCCAGCCGCAGGGACTCGCCGAAGCTCCGGTGCGTGTACCCGGCGGCGAGCCGTTGGCCGTCCTTCTCGAAGAGTTCCAGTGACCGCGAAAGACACCGTTCGCTCTCCCCCGCGTCGCCGTCCTTCGCGTGGAGATCGCCGAGACTGCGCAAGACGTGCGCCTCCCAATGGCGTTCGCGTGCACTGCGAGACCCGGTGAGCGCACTGATCAACAAGTCCCCGGCCTCGTCGAGGCGGCCGTTCCGGCGCAGGACGTCGGCGTAGCGCTTGGCGGACCGGTCGTGCTGCCGTCCGTCCTCACAGTGGAGCGAAAGCAGCAGACTCGCCTCGAAGCACTCCTTCGCCCGCCGGAAATCACCGAGATCGTCCCAGAGCGAGCCGAACTGGGACGAGGCCATCGCCTGTCCTGCGAGGTCACCGCAGTCCCGCAACAGATCCAGTGCCTCCCGCAGCGCGTCGACGGCCGAGCGGGTCCGGCCGGAATCCGCGTCGACGTCGGCACGCGCGACCAGCGCGGCACCAGTGCCCCGCTGATCCCCGGCGGTACGGAACCTCGCCTCGGCCAGCGCGAAACACGTCCGCGCTCGCGCCAGATCTCCGGCGTTGGCATGCGAATGGCCGAGCTTCAGCAGTCTTCCAGCCTCGGCGGGCAGGTCGAGGCTCTTGCGCACGACGTCGAAGCCGAGCAGCGCCACCGGGCCGCCATGTCGCGGGCCGACGAGGTCGCTGTGGGCGTCGGCCAGCCGCGCCGTCAAATCGGTCCAACCGCGACGACCGGCGGTGCGCACGGCGAGCGCGAGGTTCGCGGTTTCCGCGTCGCGCCAGCCGATCGGATCGGCAGCGACGCGGTCCAAAACCGCCGCGGTGGCGTCCGCCCGGCGGGCAGGCGGATGCTCCGTGCCGAGCGCGGTGGACGCGTGTTCGGCCAGCCCGGCCATGACCGTCAACGCGCGGCGGAGGGCGTCGGGGTCCGGCTGTTCCCGGAGCGCGAGCCGGACCAGGCCGGGCAGCCGGTACCGAGGGAAACCGGACCGATCCGGCTTGGCGTAGAGCAGATGGTCGTCCACGAGTTCGTCGAGCACGTCGACGGCTTCGCGCGACGAACAGCCCAGCAGCGCGGTCGCGAACCAGTCGGCGATATCGGTGGCACCCGGAAAACCGAGCAGCCGCAAGGAATTACGCTGCCGGGGCGACAGTTCCGCGAGTGCTTCGGCGAGCACCGGGCGGACGGCGAGGTCTCCGGCGGCGAGTTCGTCGAGGCGTAGCCGCTCGTTCTCCAGTCGCGTCGCGAACTCGGCGATACTCAGCCTCGGCCGCTGCGACAGTTTCATCCCGGCCGCCCGCACCGCCAGCGCGAGCCCGTCGCAGCAGGCCAGCAGCCGCCGGACGGCGTCGGGTTCGGCGGACGGCCTGCCCTCGCCGATGATCGCACCGAGCAGCACCCGCGATTCCGCGTAGGAGAGTTCGCCGACCTCGACCGGCCGGGCGCCGACGAGCCCCGCCAGGCGACGCCGGGTCGTCACGATCGTCGCGCAGCCGGGACCGCTCGGCAGCAACGGCCGCACCTCGGCCTCGGACCGGGCGTTTTCGAGGATCACCAGCACCCGGCGGTCCGCGGTGTGACTCCGCCACAAGGAGACCAGCCCGGCCCGGTCGCCCGGGAGTTCCGTTTCCGCAAGACCGAACGCGCGCAGGAAGCCGGCGAGCACGTCACCGGGCTCACGCAGATCGGCGATGAGCTGGCCGTCCGGGAAGCGCTTGCGTGCCAGCCACGCCGCCTCAGTCGCCAGCGTGCTCTTCCCCGTCCCGGCCGCGCCGTGCAGCACGACCGGCGCCGGGCTTCGCACCGCGCGTCCCAGTTCCGCCAGTTCGGCGGCCCTGCCGGTGAAATCCGGGATCGACGGCGGCAGGCGGCACGGCGCGCCACCCGCCGACCAGCCGGTACCCGCGATCCGGCGATGGACGGCGAGCAACCCCTCCCCCGGCGAAACCCCCGTCTGCTCCCAAAGCGACCGGCGGCACCGGTCGAGGACGGCCAATGCCGCGTCCCGGCGGCCGAGTCCGTGCAGGGCCTCGGCAAGCCATCCGGCTAAGCGTTCGTCGGCCTGCCGGGCCGCCAGTTCGGGACCCAGCCGGTCGGCGACCGCCTTGTGGTCGCCTGCCGCCAGTTCCAGCTCCACGAGCTTGCCGAGGACCGAACACCGCCGGTCTTCCAGCCACAGCCGGTGCGCCTCCAGCAATGGACCGGCCGGGACGTCGGCGAACGCCCGGCCGCGCCAGAGCCCCAACGCCTGGCCGAGCAGCGCGCGCCGCTCGTCCCCGGTCGCCGCCGCGGCCGCCGCCGTCCGGCTGAAGAAGTCGAGGACGTCGAGTTCCCCGTCCGCCACCGTCAGCCGATAGCCGCCCGGCCCCGAGCGCAGCCGCTGCCGGACGTCGTCCACCGGCACCCCTGACGACAACGCCTTGCGCAGCTTGGAAACCGCCACCTGCACGACCGCGGCGGCGCTCGACGGCGGGCCTTCCGGCCAGAGTTCGTCCACGAGGACGTCCCGGTGGACGAACTCGTTCGGCCGGGTCAGGAGCATCGCGAGCACCCGACGGGGCTGTGCCGCCGACGGCAACGGAACCGAGGCCGTGAACGGGCCGAGGACCTTGAACTCCACGAACCACCAATCACCTGGACGGGTGGGCAGAATCTAACCCGGCGGAGTCCCCGGGTTACCGCTTCTCACCCGGATGGCCGCCGTCATCCACCAGTGTGGGCGAGCAGCCTGTCCCGCAGGGCGGGTTCGCTCGCCAACGCCTCCGTCACGGTGTGGTCCAAAAGTGGCTTGAGGTCCCCGTACGGCCGCTTTTCCCAGTCGAGCGCGCCCTGCGGCGGCTCCGGGTCGTACTCGATGACGAACTGGATGGTCCGCGCGATCTCGACGCCGACGAGCCGCTCGACCAGATGCAGCGCGAGGTCGATCCCCGCCGACACCCCGGCGGCGGTGATCAAGTTCCCGTCCTCGACCCAGCGCTCGGCGACCGGTTCCGCCCCGAACGCGCGCAGCAGATCGCGGAACATCCAGTGCGTCGCGGCCCGGCGGCCCTCCAGCAGACCAGCCTGCCCGAGCACCAGCGAGCCCGTGCACACCGACGTCACCAGCTCCGCGTTCGCCGAAGCGGTCCGCACGTACTCGATCAGCTTTTTGTCGGCGAGCGCCTTCAACGTCGGCGCGGCGCCGCCGGGCACGAGCAACGCGTACGGCGAAGGGACTTCTTCGTAGGTGTGGCTCGCCGCGAGCCTCAGCGGGTTGTCGGTGCCGATCGGCTCCTTCGTCTCCCCGACCACGACGGTCCGGTACTCCGGCACCGTGCTCGCCATTCCGTCCAGCACGGTCAGCGGCCCGACCAGGTCGAGCGGGGTCATCCCCGGGTACACCACGAACGCGATGGTCTTCTTTTCGTCCGGTTTCTCAGCCATGGGGCAACCGTGTCGCAGTCCGCGCCACGCCGGGTGCCCGATGTCCGGATTCCTGCGAACGACGTCCGACAGCCAGGCGAGACTGCTAGCGTGCGATCATGCCGGGTACACCCAGACGAGTGTTGATCGTCGGTTACACCCATGCCGAGATGCTCGACATCGCCGGCCCGGCGGACGTCCTCGACGCCGCGACGAAACTCGGCGGGCGGCCGGGGTACGAGATCAGGCTCGCCAGCGTCGACGGCCGCGGAATCCGCTGCGAATCCGGGCTGACCATTCAGGCACAGCACCGGCTCGATCAGATCACCGGCGACCTGGACACGCTGATCGTCGCGGGCGGTACCGGGCACGAGACCGCCGCCGCCGACCCGCGGATCGTCACCCATATCCGCAGGCTCGCGCAGAACAGCCGCCGCGTCGCGTCGGTGTGCACCGGAGCCACCGTGCTCGCCGCGTGCGGGCTGCTGAATGGGCGCCGCGCCACCACCCATTGGCGGTTCGCGAACCGCCTCGCGACGAACTACCCGCAGGTGAACGTCGACCCGGTGCCGCTGTACGTGCGCGACGGCAACGTCTACACGGCGGCGGGGGTCACCAGCGGCATCGACCTCACCCTCGCGTTCGTCGAGGAAGACCACGGCCCGAGTCTCGCCAGGGAAACCGCCCGCATGCTGGTGACCTATCTGCAGCGGCCGGGAAACCAAGCGCAGGTGAGCATGTTCCTCTCCGGCCCGCCGCCGGAGAACCGGCTGGTCCGCGACATCACCGCGTATGTCGCCGAGCATCTCGCCGGCGACCTCAGCACCACGGTGCTCGCCGACCGGGCCGGGATCAGCACGCGGCAGCTCACCAGGCTGTTCGACGCGCACCTGAGTACGACACCCAGCCGCTACGTCCGGGCAGCGAGGACCGAGAACGCGGCGAAACTGTTGTGCGGCACCGAACTCCCGCTGACGTCGATCGCGAGGCGATGCGGCTTCGGCTCGACGGAGACACTTCGCCAAGCCTTCCTCGACCACTTCGACACGCCGCCGTCGGCGTATCGACGGGTACATCTGCGACAGGCGTTCGGCTAGGCCAAATGCGGGCCGCGTTTTGGGCTGTGGAGGATGTGCGGGTGAACCGCCGAGACATCTCCGACGACGACACCGGCCCGATTCGCCGGGTTACGGACACCCCGTCCGATCGTTCGTCCGGAACGTCCCGTACGCCGCGCCGGACGCCGCCGGAAGGCACCCGGTCCCCGCGTCCCCAGGGCACCCGGTCCCCGCGTCCCCAGGGCACGCGGCCGCGTCCGGCCGAACCGGGACGGCGTCGTGCCGCCGCACCGAAACCCGAGCCCGACCCGAAACCCGAGCCGGTCGGCCATGGGCACGGGCACTCGCACGGACCGGCGGCGCCCGCGTCGCGCCGCGTCCGGCTGCTGCTGATGTGGCTGCTCATTCCGCTCGCCGTCGCGACCGTCGCCGCCATGGTCGTGCTGTACCCGTGGGGTAAGGATCCGGCGAAAAGCGTGTTCCCCCAAGGGACTCCGGTGAGTGCCACGATCACCGCGACGATCACCGGCCCGTGCCTCGCCGAAGGGCAGGTCCAGGTCGGCGAGCCGCCACCCGACGCGAAACCATGCCTCACGACCGATCTCACGATGACCGACGGCCCCGCCACCGGGAAGCCGTTGAAGCTGACCGTCCCGATCGAGCCGAGCACGCCGCGGTTCACCACGGGCGACAAGGTGGTGCTGTCCTACAACGGCGGCGACGTCGCGAACACGGCGTCGTTCCAGATCGTCGACTTCCAGCGCGGTACGCCGTTGCTGCTGCTCGCCGGGCTGTTCGCGCTCGCGGTGATCGTGCTGGGCCGCTGGCGGGGGCTCGCCGCGCTGATCGCGCTCGGGCTGAGTTTCCTGGTGCTGGCGCTGTTCGTGCTGCCGTCGATCCTCGCCGGGGAAAGTCCGCTGCTGGTGTCGATCGCGGGTGCGGGCGCGATCATGTTCGTCGCGCTGTACCTGACGCACGGGCTGTCCGCGAGAACCTCGGTCGCGGTGCTGGGGACACTGGTGAGCCTGATCCTGATCGGTGTCCTGTCGGCGATCTTCTCGGCCGCGGCGTCCTTGACCGGCCTGGACGACAGCACGTCGCAGCTGATCGGCTCGCTCGGCCACGGCATCGACGCGCGGGGCCTGCTGCTGGCGGGCGTCGTGATCGGCGCGCTCGGCGTGCTGGACGACGTCACGGTCACGCAGACGAGCGCGGTGTGGGAACTGCGGCGGGCGAATCCGGCGCTCGGCTGGCGCGAGCTCTACAACGCCGGGCTGCGGATCGGGCGCGACCACGTCGGGTCGGCGGTCAACACGCTCGTCATGGCCTACGCGGGCGCGGCCCTGCCGGTGCTGCTGTACACGTCGCTTTCGGGCGTCGGACTCGGGTCGATCCTCGGTGCGGAAGAGATCGCGCAGGAGATCGTGCGGACGCTGGCGGGGAGCGTCGGCATCGTCGCCGCGGTGCCGGTCACCACCGTGCTGGCCGCGTTGATCGCCTCGCGGGAGCCTCAAGAGTCCCTTCGCCGCGGGCGAGCTGCCGGAGATCGTCTACCAACTCGAAGAGATCAAGGCCCGGCTGGAGAAGCCGAAAGCTAGTCCATCGTCGCCACGAACCGGCTGACGGCTTCCATCGTGAACCGCTGGATGTACTTCCCGGACGGCGCCGCCGAAGCCAGCCGGTAGAGCGGCCGCTCCGCCGCGGCGTCCCCGCGTGCTTCCGACTTCAGCTGCGCGACCAGCAGTTCCGAAAACACCAGGCCGTTCGCTTCGGTGTTGTTCAGCAGCGCGTTCGCCAGCTTGCGCAGCTGCAGGATGCCGAGTTCCCGGCCACCCGCACCCGAGTAGACGGCGAGATCGACCTTCGCCACCTTGCGCCGTTTGCCCGCGTTGACCAGCAGGCTGACCGTCCGGGTGCCGCGCACGTCGCTGATCACCAGGTCGATGCGCCCGGCTTTGGTCAGCTCGACCCGCCGCAGGCCCCAGGTTCGCACGAGGAGCGTGGTCCCTTCGAGCCAGACACGGCGGCGCAGGTTGTAGAGCATGATGTACAGCAACGGAAGCGCGATCACCCCGGCGACGACGAGCCCGGTGATCTCACCGCCGATCAGACCGGCGATCCCGCCGAACGCGGCGGCGAAGATCATGACGCCGGCGATGCCGGAACAGCCGCGCCGCCGTCGGAGCTTGGGGTCGTCGTGGAACAGCGGGAGGCGCTCGGGGGACTCCGGTGTACCGGTCGGCTCGGCCATCACACGCCCGTCCCGGTCAGGAACGGGTTACCCGCGCGCTCCTGCCCGATCGTGGTGGCCGGGCCGTGACCCGGCAGGACGACGGTGTCGTCGGGGAGCGTCATCACCTTGGTGCCCAGTGACCGCACCAGCTCGTCGCCATCGCCGGAGGACCGGCCGATCGAACCGGCGAACAGGCTGTCCCCGGTGAGCACGATCCGGCCGCCCTCGGCGGAGGTCAGCCCGAAGATCACCGAACCGGCGGTGTGTCCCGGTGTACGGGACACCGTGATCTCCAGTCCGGCCTGCCGGAGCGGGCCCTCGACGAGTGACACGATCCCGTCCTTCCGTTCCCCGGCGTCCGCGGCCACCAGTGGCCGGTCCGCCTCGTGCAGATAGAGAGGTATTCCGCGGCGTGCGCCGATCTCGGCCGCCGAAGCGACGTGATCAGGGTGCCCGTGCGTGGCCAGCATCGCGACCGGCGTCAGCCCATGGGCGGTCAGCGCGGCCTCCAGCGGTTCGAAGACGTCCTCGCCGGGATCGACGATCACGCACTCCCCGCCGTCCGCCGGGGCGAGCAGATAGCAGTTGGCTTCGAGGGGGCCTGCCGGAAACCCGACAACCAGCACGAAACGCCTCCTCAGATCTTCCACCGAACAGGTGACCGGATGGCCCTGATCACGATCAAGTAAGCCTAGCGGCCCCTGTACGGGGGTCTCACAGGCTGTGCCCATAGACTCCCGCTACTCAAACGTGTGACATCGAGTGGAAACCGGGAGGGCGGGTGCCGACCAACCAGCAGCGCCGCGAAGCCGCGAAGCGCAAGCTCGAGCGACAGATCGTGCGACGGGCCGAAAAGGCCAAACGGCGCAGGATCGTCGGCTCGGTGGCGGTCGTCGGCGTCGTCGCGATCGTGGCGGGCGCGGTGTGGTGGATCGTCAGCAGTAACAGTGGTGACGATGCCGCCTCCGACGCTTCCCCGAGCTCGGCCCCTCCGACCCCGGAGGTCACCATCCCCACCGAACGCACGCCGATGCCCAAGCGGGCGACGCCGCTGGCGAACCCGGTGGCCTGTGACTACAAGGACGACGCCACCAAGCAGGCGTCGAAGAAGGTGAACAAGCCGGAAGGCAAGGGTGTCTCTTCGAACGGCACGGTCAACCTCGTGCTGAAGAGCACCGCGGGCGACATCCCGCTGACGCTGGACCGGGCACTCGCCCCGTGCGCGGTGCAGAGCTTCATCAGCCTTTCGCAGCAGGGCTACTTCAACGACACCAAATGCCACCGGCTCGGCACCACCGGACTGCAGATGCTGCAGTGCGGTGACCCCGAGGCCAGCGGTATGGGCGGTCCGGGCTACACGATGCCGGACGAGGCGTTCCCCGAGATCAAGTACGGCCGCGGCGTCCTCGCGATGGCGAAGACCCAGCAGCCGAACTCCGGCGGCAGCCAGTTCTTCATGGTCTACGGCGAAGCCGAACTGCCCCCGGAGTACTCGGTCTTCGGCAGCATCTCCGACGAGGGCCTGAAGGTGCTCGACAAGGTCGCCAAGGCGGGTGCCAACTCCCAAGGCGGCACCGGCGACGGCACCGGCCCGCCGAACACCGAGGTCAAGTTCACCGGCGTCACGGTCAACGCCTGACGTGAAGCTGGAGCTCAACGGCGCGCCCGTCCGGTCGGAAGACCTGGCGGGCGCGTTCGGCTACGGTCATTAAGTACATGAAGGCCCCCTTCCTTGCGCCTAGGTACAGGAAGGGGGCCTTCACGTACTCGCGGAGCGGCAAGAAAGCACTGGGGTGGGCCTCGCAAGCGCCCCCAATGTGGCATTGGAGACGCTCAGTGTCCCCAATGCCACATTGGGGGCATCACGACCCGGATCAGCGGTGCGTGAACTTAGGCGGCCGCCGCGCGAGGAAAGCGTCCACGCCCTCGGCGTAGTCCTCCCCGTGCAGGGCACCGAGGCGGATCTCGTCCACTTCGGCGTCGGGCTCCTGTTGTCCCGCCACGATCTTCTCGATGATGCGGTTCATCCCTCGCACCGACGCCTGCGAACGCGACGCCAGGGTCTCGGCGAACTTCGCCGTCGACGTCTCCAGCTCGCCGGCCGGGAAGACGTCGTTGAGCAACCCGATCTCCCGCGCCCGCCACGCGTCGACGAGTTCACCCGAGAGCAGGAAGTACTTCGCGTGCGCCGGGCCCACCAGCGAGACCAGCTGCCGCGTCGAGTCGAAGTGGTAGACGATGCCGAGTTTCGCCGGGGTGATGCCGAACCGCGAGCCTTCGGCGGCGAACCGGAAGTCGCAGGCGACCGAGAGCTGACAGCCGCCGCCAATGCAGTTTCCCTGGATCATCGCCACCGTCGGCTTCCGCAACCCGCTCAGCGCGGCCACGGCGCCCTCGACGGCCTTGTCGTAGGTCTCGGCCGCGTCGGCGGTGGACCGCAGCTCCCGGAACTCGCTGATATCCGCGCCCGCCGAGAAATGCGCACCCGCGCCGGTCAGCACGAGAA
This sequence comes from Amycolatopsis sp. NPDC051071, assembly GCF_040682875.1. NCBI lineage: Bacteria > Bacillati > Actinomycetota > Actinomycetes > Pseudonocardiales > Pseudonocardiaceae > Amycolatopsis > Amycolatopsis sp. NPDC051071. The sequence goes on from NZ_JBFBBY010000080.1 coordinate 26,445, forward strand.
CCTTGATCGCGGGGTCCGCCGCCACCTTCGCCACCACGTCCGGGATCGCCGACCACATCTCGTAGGTGATCGCGTTCATCTTCTCCGGCCTGGTGAGAGTCAGCCGCGCGACATCGCCGTCGTTGGCGAACTCGAACCCGTCATTCATGACCCGAACCCTAGCGGGGGCCCACCAGTGGTTACGAAGCCGAAGTGACCCGATACACGTCGTAGACGCCCTCGACGCCGCGGACCACCTTCAGCACGTGACCGAGATGCTTCGGATCGCCCATCTCGAAGGTGAACCTGCTGACCGCGACCCTGTCCCGCGACGTCGTCACCGACGCGGACAGGATGTTGACCTTCTCGTCCGCGAGGACCTTGGTGACGTCCGAGAGCAGGCGGTGCCGGTCCAGCGCCTCGATCTGGATCGCGACGAGGAACACCGACGAGGCCGACGGCGCCCACTCGACCTCCACCAGCCGCTCGGGCTGGGCGGTCAGGTCGTCGGCGTTGGTGCAATCCGTGCGGTGGACGCTGACCCCACCGCCGCGGGTGACGAAACCGAGGATCTCGTCGCCCGGCACCGGCGTGCAGCAGCGCGCGAGTTTGGCCCAGATGTCACCGGCGCCCTTCACCACGACACCGACGTCGTTCGAGCCGCGGCGTCGGGTGACCGTGGACGGAGTCGCGCGCTCGGCGAGCTCCTCCTCCGCCTCGTCGACCCCGCCGATGAGCGCGACCAGCCGTTGCACGACGTGTTTCGCGCTGGTGTGGCCCTCACCGACGGCCGCGTACAGCGAGCTGATGTCGGGGTGCCGCAGTTCGGTGGCGACCGCGCCCATGGACTCGGCGGAGACCAGCCGCTGGATCGGGAGGCCGACCTTGCGGACCTCCTTGGTGATGGCTTCCTTGCCGCCCTCGATCGCCTCGTCACGGCGTTCCTTGGCGAACCACTGCCGGATCTTGGCGCGGGCCTTGGGCGAACCGGCGAACTGCAGCCAGTCGCGGCTCGGCCCGGCGGTCTCGGCCTTCGAGGTGAAGATCTCGATGACCTCGCCGTTTTCCAGCTTGCGTTCGAGCGCGACCAGCCTGCCGTTGACGCGGGCGCCGATGCAACGGTGCCCGACCTCGGTGTGCACGGCGTAGGCGAAGTCGACCGGGGTCGACTCGACCGGCAGCGTGATCACGTCGCCCTTGGGCGTGAACACGAAGATCTCGCGCGAGGCGAGCTCGTAGCGCAGTGATTCGAGGAAGTCGCCCGGGTCCGCGGCCTCACGCTGCCAGTCGAGGAGCTGGCGCATCCACGCCATCTCATCGACGTCCACCGAATTGGCCGCGTTGCCGCTGTGGGTGCCCTTGGTCTCCTTGTACCGCCAGTGCGCCGCGATGCCGTACTCGGCGGTGCGGTGCATCTCGTAGGTCCGGATCTGGACTTCCAGTGGCTTGCCGTCCGGCCCGATCACCGTGGTGTGCAGCGACTGGTAGACGCCGAACCGCGGCTGCGCGATGTAGTCCTTGAACCGGCCGGGAACCGGTTGCCACAGCGCGTGGACGACACCCATCGCGGCGTAGCAGTCACGGACGTCCTCGACCAGGATCCGCACGCCGACCAGGTCGTGGATGTCGTCGAGGTCGCGGCCCCGGACGATCATCTTCTGGTGGATCGAGTAGTAGTGCTTCGGCCGTCCCTCGACCTTGGCGGTGATCCGGGAGCCGTCGAGGTTGCTGGTCAGCTCGGTGATCACGGACCGCAGGTAGGTGTCCCGTGAGGGCGCGCGATCGGCGACCAGCCGCACGATCTCGTCGTACTTCTTCGGCTGCAGGATGGCGAACGCCAGATCCTCCAGCTCCCATTTGACCGTCGCCATGCCGAGCCGGTGCGCCAGCGGGGCGAGGACCTCAAGGGTCTCGCGCGCCTTGCGTGCCTGCTTCTCCGGCGGCAGGAAGCGCATCGTGCGCATGTTGTGCAGCCGGTCGGCCAGCTTGATGACCAGCACACGCGGGTCGCGTGCCATCGCGATGACCATCTTGCGGATGGTCTCGGCCTCGGCCGCGGTGCCGAGTTTGACCTTGTCCAGTTTGGTGACGCCGTCGACCAGCTCGCCGACCTTCTCGCCGAAGTCGGCCTTCAGGCTTTCCAGCGAGAACCCGGTGTCCTCGACGGTGTCGTGCAGCAACGCCGCGACCAGCGTCGTGGTGTCCATGCCGAGTTCGGCGAGGATCGTCGCCACGGCGAGCGGATGCGTGATGTAGGGGTCGCCGGACTTGCGGCGCTGATCCCGGTGGAGTTCCTCCGCGACGTCGTACGCGCGTTGCAGCAGCGCGAGATCGGCGTTGGGGTGCAGCTCGCGGTGGATGACGGCGAGTGGTTCGAGGACCTGTTTGACCGGTGCGGCGCGCTGTGCGGTGATCCGGCGGGCGAGGCGGGCACGGACCCGGCGCGTCGCGGACGGCGTCGGCGCGGCTCCTTGTCGGGGAGCACCGTTCTGCTCGGTGCCGTCCTTCGAGGACACCGCGGCATCGAGCTCTTGGCTCACCCGCACCTCCTGCGCTTCGTGCGGCCTTCGGATGTCAAGGGTAACCGCTCCCCCTAGCGGCTCACTTGGTACGCCCGGTCAACACACCCGGAGTGCCTCCACGCGGTACCCCTCAAGCACGGAACGACCACCGAGCGCCGCTAGTTCCATGACCACCGAAACGCCGGTGACCTGCGCCTTCGCGTCCTCCAGGAGCTTGCAGGTGGCCGCGACCGTGCCGCCGGTGGCGAGTACGTCGTCGACGACCGCGACACGCTGGCCCGGTTCGACGATGCCTTCGGGCAGTTCGACGGTCGCCGTGCCGTACTCCAGCACGTAATCGACCCGGCCCGCCACGCGAGGCAGCTTGCCGGGCTTGCGGATCAGCGCGACGCCGAGACCGCGGGAGTAGCCGACAGCGGCCGCCAGGAGGAAGCCGCGCGCCTCCACTCCGGCCAGCAGGTCGACGTCGGGGCCGAGGGTGGCGGCCAGCGCGTCCGTCACGGCCTTGAAGCCGCCGGCGTCGGCGAACAGCGGGCTCAGGTCCCGGAACAGCACGCCGGGTTCCGGGAAGTCCGGCACCTCGGCGATCAGGTCGAGTGCCTTGTCCAGCTCCATGACTTCCCTGCTCTCGTTGCGTCCGGCGGCTCCCTGAACGCTATGAACGGCCCGTTACTTGCGAATTTTGCAAGTAACGGGCCGTTCATAGCACTGGGAACCGGTTACCTCTTGCGCTTGCCCGACGGACGGCCCTTGTGGGCCTTCTGATTCCGGGCCGGGACACTCGCCGCGGCGGCGTACGCCTTCTCCTTGCGGAGTTCGGCGGCGAGGGCGTCCTCGTCGTTCGGGTCGAAGTCGTCGTCGCGTTCGGCGGCCTTGCGGGCCTGGCTGGCGCGCCGGGAAGCGACCCGCTCGGCCTGCTGACGGAACTTCGGGTCCCGCATCTTGAAGTCGACCAGCAGCGGCGTCGCCAGCGCGACCGACGACAGCACGCCGACGATGGTGCCGGTGAGCTGCACCAGCGCGAGATCCTGCAGGGTGCCGGAGCCGAGCAGGATGTACCCGACCACGAGCAGTCCGAGAATCGGCAGCATCGCGATCAGCGCGGTGTTGAACGACCGCATCAGCGTCTGGTTCAGCGCCAGGTTGGCCGCCTCGCCGAAGGTACGGCGGGTGAGCCCGAGCAGGCCGCGTGTGTTCTCGCGGACCTTGTCGAACACCACCACCGTGTCGTACAGCGAGAACCCGAGGATCGTCAGCAGACCGATCACCGTCGCCGGCGTGACCTCGAAGCCGATCAGCGAGTACACACCCGCCGTCACCACGATGTCGTGCAGCAGCGAGATCAAGGCCGCGGCGGCCATCCTGGTGTCGAAGTACAACGCCAGGAACAACGTGACCGCCAGGAGGAACACCCCGAGCGCGATCAGTGCCTGCCGCGAGATCTCCCCACCCCAGGACGCGCTGACCGCGCTGTCACTGATGGCCTGGACACTCGGCTGACCGTTCGTCCCGATCGGGCCCAGTTCCTGGAACAGTGCCTGCTTGATCCTGGAGACCTCGGCGGTGTCCAAAGTGTCCGAACGGAGCTGAATGGTCGACGAGACACCGCTGCCGACCTTCTGCGCCTCGTCGGCGGGCCTGCCGAGGGCCTCGGCGAAGACGTCCTTCGCCTGCTGCTCGGAGATCTGCCCGTTCTTGCCGTTGGACGGGAGCTGGATCTGGGTGCCGCCTTCGAAGTCGATCCCGAAGTTGAACCCCTTGATCCCCATCGACGCGATGCAGACCAGCACCAGCGCACCGAAGAAGAGGTACCAGCGCTTGCGCTTGCCGACCACGTCGAACGCGCCGGTGCCCACGTAGAGGCGGCGGAAGATGCTCTCGCGCTTGCCCGCGGTGGTGTTCTTGTCGTCGACCACGGTCACGCCTCCTTGACGTTCGGGCGACCGGTGGCGGCACTGGCCGCCTTGCGCTCCGAGCCCAGCTGCTGCACGGCACCGAGGCCGAGGTTTTTGGGATTGGACAGGACCTTCGACTTCGAGCGGGAGATCATCGCGACCAGCGGATGCGTCACGAGGTAGACCACGACGAGGTCGAGGACCGTCGACATGCCGAGCGTGAACGCGAAGCCCTTCACGTCACCGACGGCCAGCCAGTACAGGATCGCCGCGGCGAGGAAGCTGACCGCGTCCGAAGCCAGAATCGTGCGCTGGGCACGAGACCAGCCTCGCGGTACCGCGGAGCGGAATGTCCGGCCTTCCCGGATCTCGTCCTTCAATCGTTCGAAGTAGATGACGAACGAGTCCGCGGTGATCCCGATCGCGATGATCAGACCGGCCACGCCTGCGAGGTCGAGGGTGTACCCGATCCACCGCCCCAGCAGCACCAGAACCGCGTAGACGAGCGAGAACGACAAGCCGAGCGACAAGATCGTCAGCACGCCGAGCAGGCGGTAGTAGAAGAGGCAGTAGATGAAGACGATCAGCAGGCCGATACCGCCGGCGATCAGACCGGCCTGCAGCGACGCGAGACCCAGCGTCGCGGACACCGTGGTCGCGTCCGAGGACTCGAATGACAGCGGCAGCGAGCCGTACTTCAGCACGTCCGCCAGATCCTTCGCCTCGGCCTGGCTGAACCGGCCGGTGATCTCGGTCTGACCGCCCAGGATCGCGGACTGGATGGTCGGCGCGGAGACGACCTGCGTGTCGAGGACGAACGCGGCCTGCTTCTGGGTGTTCTTCGAGGTGAAGTCGCCCCAGATACGCGAACCGTCACCCTTGAAGTTCAGGTTGACGACCCACTGGGAGTTCTGGGTGTTGTAGCTCGAGGAAGCGTCGGAGATCTCCGTACCGGGCAGGAACTCGGGCTCCAGCAGGTACTTCATGGTGTTCTTGTCACCACAGGCGACCAGCGGCTTGTCGGTGAGGTCGTTGCCGACCAGCGGGTCCGACACCTTGGGGTCGCACTTCAGTGACGCGAAGGCCTTTTCGGCGGCGGCGGAGAGCTTCGCCTGGTCCGTCGACATCAGATCGGGGTTCTGCCGGACACTCCGGGCTTCCTCGATCTCCTTCTTGGTCTGCGCGTCGGAGTCCGGCGGCTGCTGCTGCGGCGCGGCGGCGGCGCCACCGCCGCCGTTGGCCGGGCTGCTCGGCGGGGCGCTCGCGCCCGGGGCAACCGACGACGCCGGGGGCGCCGAAGAGGGCGGGGCCGACGAAGGCGCACCCGAGGCGGGCGGGGTCGACGACTGCGGGACCGGGGTCACCGGCTGCGACGTCACGACCTTGCGGAAGCCCAGCTTCGCGGTCTTGCCGAGGGACTTGGCCTGGTCGCCCTGCTCGCCGGGGACGGTGATGACGACGTTGCTGCCGTCGAGGACCACTTCGGTGCCGCCGACGCCGATGCCGTTGACCCGGCGCTCGATGATCGAGCGGGCCTGTTCGAGGGACTCTCGCGGAGGGTCGCCGCCGTCGGGATTACGGGCGGACAGGGTGACCCTCGTGCCGCCTTGCAGATCGATGCCGAGCTTCGGCGTCGGCTTGCCGCTACCGGTGAAGAACACCAGGGCGTACAGCGCGACCACGATCAGGGCGAAGAAGGCGAGATAGCGTCCCGGGCGGAGATGCCCGGCCGGTGCGGCCACTGTGCTTCGGTCTCCTCGAACGGACTGGGTTTTCCCCAATGGACTTGGCTGTTCACGCACCGGACGGGAGTCCGGTGGTACCGCGAACGCACCTCGATGACGATGCCCGGTGAACGGGCACGACTATGACGACGGACACGCACGCAGCACCGAGACAGTACTCGGTGCTGCGTGAGTCCGGCGTTGCCCCCGCACCTACGAAAGTCTGGTGTCGGGGATGGCCTTACAGGTGCTATTTCTTGCCGTGCTCCAGCGGAGGAGCGATCTGCGCGCCGGACTTCTCCTCGACGCGCTCTTCGTCCTTCGACTCGATGACCGGCTCTTCGACGACCTCTTCGGTGTCGAGGGTGTCCTCGTCGGTCTCGACGACCGGCTCGACCTTCTCGCGAACGGCCTGGCGGAGCCAGGTGGTCACGACACCGGGGGCGATCTCGAGGTCGATCGTGGTGTCGGCGGAAGCGTCGGCGACAGCCGCGTAGAGACCGGAGGTGGTCATCACCCGGTCACCGGGAGCGAGGCCCGAGAGCAGCTCCTGCTGCTTTGCCGCCGCCTTCTTCTGCTTACGGGTGCCCATGACGAGCGGGATCGCCACAACGAGCATCAGGAGCAGCGGCAGCAATAACTGGTTCATGACTCTCCATTTCGAGCGGACGCCGCGCGGTGCGCTGTTTTGTCCGATTTGGCGGGGTGTGCTCTACCCGAGTGTGCCAGGTGCCAGCGGAAACTCCACCACCACCCGTCACCACCACGGGCCTCGTACCGTGTGAACCGTCCGGTCAGTCCTGGTCGAACAGGCTTGGGCCGCCCTGTTCGCCGCGTGTGACACCGGCCGGGGCCGGCAGGCCGAGGTGTTCCCACGCGGCCGCTGTGGCGACCCGGCCGCGAGGAGTGCGGGCGAGCATACCGGCGCGGACCAGGTAAGGCTCACACACTTCTTCCACGGTAGTCGGTTCTTCCCCGACCGCGACGGCCAGCGTCGACACGCCGACCGGTCCACCGCCGAAGGACCGGACCAGCGCTGTCAGCACCGCGCGGTCGAGCCGGTCGAGCCCGAGTTCGTCGACGTCGTAGACCTCCAGCGCCGCCCGCACGACCTTCCGTGTGGCCCTGCCGTCGGCGCGGACCTCGGCGTAGTCGCGCACCCGGCGCAGCAGCCGGTTCGCGATCCGGGGTGTGCCACGGGACCGGCGGGCGATCTCCGCGGAACCGTCGCGGTCGATCTCAATCTCCAGAATCGTGGCGGCCCGGCGCACGACGAGGTCGAGTTCACTGTCGGTGTAGAACTCCATCTGGCCGGTGAAACCGAACCGGTCACGCAGTGGACCGGTCAGCGAACCGGACCGGGTCGTCGCCCCGACCAGGGTGAACGGCGCGATCTCCAGCGGGATGCTGGTGGCGCCTGGTCCCTTGCCGACGACGACGTCGACGCGGAAGTCCTCCATCGCGAGGTACAGCATTTCCTCGGCGGGGCGGGCGATCCGGTGGATCTCGTCGATGAACAGCACGTCGCCGGGCGCCAGGTTGGAGAGCATCGCGGCGAGGTCACCTGCCCGTTCCAGGGCGGGCCCCGAAGTGATCCGGATGGCGGCGTTCAGTTCGGCGGCGACAATCATCGCCATACTCGTCTTGCCCAGCCCGGGCGGCCCGGAAAACAAGACATGGTCCGGCGGGACACCCCGGCGGCGTGCGCTCTCCAGGACGAGTTCGAGCTGCTCACGCACCCGTGGCTGGCCGATGAACTCGTCGAGTTTGCGCGGCCGCAGCGTGGTCTCGACCTCGCCTTCGCCGGTCTGCGGCAACGCCGACAGCGTCTCGTCGTCGGCCTCGAAATCCGTCACGGCCTCATAGTCCATGTGGCGAGCTACCGCTTACGTCCGAGGGTGGCCAACGCGGCGCGAAGCACCGAGGACGTCGTGTGCCCGTCGCCCTCGCCGAGCACCTTGTCGACGGCCACTTCCGCCTGCTTGGCCGGGAAACCGAGGCCCGCCAGGGCTTCGACGACCTCGCCGCGCAGCACTCCTGGAGCGGTGACCACCGGTGAGCCGTCGGTCGGGCCCGCGAGCGCGGTGACCTTGTCGCGTAGTTCGAGCGTGAGCCGCTCGGCGCCCTTGCGGCCGATGCCGGGCACCTGGGTGAGCACGGTGATGTTGCCTTCGACCAGCGCGGACCGGAGCTTGTCCGGGTCGAGGACGGCCAATGTCGCCAGCGCGAGGCGCGGGCCGATCCCGGAAACCGTTTGCAGCAGGCCGAACAGTCCGCGCGCGTCCGCGTCGGCGAAACCAAACAGCGTCAACGAATCCTCGCGGACCACGAGCGCGGTGTGCAGCATCGCCTCTTCGCCGCGGCGAAGCGTCGCGAGAGTGGCCGGGGTGGCCTGCACCGCGAAGCCCACTCCCCCGACCTCGATGACGACGTGGTCGAGGCCGATGGAGAGGATTTCTCCGCGTACCGAGGAGATCATCGTGCCGCTCCCTGCGTTTTGGCTTGTCTGGCCGCGGCGGCGAGCCTGGCCTTGTGGTTCTTGGCGATTTCGGCCGCCCTGGCCTCGGCTTCGGCGAGCCGGACCCGCATCGGCTCGCGCCACAGATGGCAGATCGCGAGCGCGAGCGCGTCCGCGGCGTCCGCCGGATGCGGTTTGACCTCGAGGCCGAGCAGCCGCATGACCATACCGGTGACCTGCGCCTTGTCCGCGCGGCCGGAGCCGGTGACGGCGGCCTTGACCTCGCTCGGCGTATGGAACACGACCGGCAGCCCGCGTTTGGCCGCGGCGAGCGCGACGACGCCACCGGCCTGCGCGGTGCCCATCGCGGTGCGCACGTTGTGCTGCGCGAAGACGCGTTCCACCGCGACGGCTTCAGGTTTGTAGCGGTCGAGCCAGCGCTCGACGGCGTCGGAGATCCCCAGCAGGCGCACGGAAAGATCGGCGTCCGGCGAGGTCCGCACGACGTCGACCGCCACGGCGCGGACGGTGCGGCCGGTGCCGCCGTCGACCACTCCGAGACCGCACCTGGTCAGACCGGGGTCGACCCCGAGTACCCGCACGCGTTTCCCTCCGCTGTCCTGGCTGCTGTGGCTGCTACGGCGAACATCAGTTCGAGCCTGAGGCTACCTGTCGCGGGAGACGGCAGTATGGAGACATGCCGAGCCCTGCCGACTTCACCGCTCATCTGGGTCTCCAGCCACTGCCCGTGGAGGGCGGCCGCTGGGCGCAAAGCTGGCGCGACGAGACCGCTTCGGCGATCTACTACCTGCTGGTGGCCCCGGAAACCTCGGCTCCGCACCGCCTTGACCGGCTGGAGGTCTACGCCCACCACGCGGGTGCCCCGGTGCGGATGCTGCTGCTGTACCCCGACGGCCGCGTCTCGCGACCGGTGCTGGGACCGGACGTCGCCGCCGGTCAGCGTCCGCAGGTGGTGGTGCCTGCCGGGGTCTGGCAGGCGTCGGTGAGTACCGGTGAGTGGAGCCTGGCCGGGACGGTCGTGGTGCCGCCCTATACGGACGACTGCGTGGAGTTCCTGGATGCGGCCGAGCTGGCCGCGAAGTGGCCGGGCGCCGCGGCCGACCTGGTGCCTTGGCTGTCTTGAGCTGGGACAACACCTCTGACCCCAGCCGCACCAGCCACCGCGTCGGCGCGTGAAGGCCCCCTTCCCTCGGCTCAGCCGAGGGAAGGGGGCCTTCCTGTACTT
>NZ_JBFBBY010000081.1:0-35914 GCF_040682875.1 Amycolatopsis sp. NPDC051071
TCGAGGACGCGGCGGACGCGCTGGTGAAGGCCATGAAGGAGATGCCGCCGCCGGTCCTTGCGCTAGGCGCAAGGAAGGGGGCCTTCATGTACAACGCCGCAGGTGACGCGTAAGTGCTTAAGAGCGGGTCGTTAGAACGACACAACCTTGTTTACTGCCTGCGGAGCCGCAGGGTGACGGCCGCGCCCGCCGCCGCGAGGAAGACGGCGCCGAGGGCGTACGGCCACCACGGCAGCGAGGCGTCGCCCACCGGGGAGGACGCGCCGTAACCGCCGGCCGCACCTGTGCGGTCGTAGGTCGAGCCGGGCAGTTTGTCGCCGTAGCGGCTCTGCAGGGCTTCGCGGTAGGCGGCGAGCGTCAGCTTCTCGCCGGTCTTCGCGACGGTCGATCCATCGAGGACGGTCACGGTGTCGCCGTCGACGGAGTACCAGGCACCGGCCTGGGGTTCGCTCAGGAGATAGCCCTTGCCGGTCCGCGTGGCGAGGCGCTTCTCGAGGTCACCCGAGGCGATGTTGAACACCGCCCAGCCGGCGCCCTCACGCTGGGACCACACGGTTGCCGCGTCGCCGTTGCCGAGGGTGGCGGGAGTGGCGACGTACGCGAGTTCGGCAGGCACCTTGGAGGTTCCGGCGATGAATCCCGCGGTCGGCTGGTAGACCGCGACCGGCGTACGCGGATCGGCCTTGGCCGTCCGGGCCGCGACGGCCGTGTCCGCCTTGGCGGCACCGGGGAATTCGGCCTTGGCGAGCCGCTGGGTGGTCGCGTCGCCGGTGACCACTGTGGACACCGCGGCGAGGTCCGCGGCGGTGGGCGCGCCGGCGGGGGAGTCGGCCGCCCAGGCCTGGGCGCCGAGCGCGAGCGAGAGTCCGATGGCGAGGATCGTGGCGCTGAGGAAGGTTCGCTTCATGGTGTCAGTCCTTGATCCCGTAGACGGTGTGGGTCCAGGTGAAGGAGTTGTTGGACCGGTAGGCGTTGTAGCTCATCTGGTTGTACCGGGGGCTGGAACCCCACGGGTCGCCGTAGTAGACCGTCGTGGCGCCGTTGGTGTTGTCGTAGCCGTAGAGCACGTGCATATGGCCGCCGCCGTTACGCCAGCCGATGCGGGTGCCGATCGGCTGCCGCGCGTCGACCTGGCTCTTGATGGTGGCGAAGCTCAGCGTCTGGCCGGACGAGTTGTAGCTGCCGACGTTGCTGAACCCCAGCCACCGGAACACACGCTGCTGGTCGGAGAGGTAGCCCTGGTCGTTGGCACAGTCCGAACCGGACTGGTTGTGCGCGACCTGGCAGAACTTGGTCTGGGTCAGTGAGTGACCCCACCAGGCGGCGATGGTGTTGCCGCTGGCGTCCCAGCACCAGTTGCTCTTCTGCTGGGCTTGCATGGTGATCGGGATCGTGGTGGCCGCCGTCGTGACGGGCACCGCGGAAGCGGGCGCCTGCAGGGCGACCATCGCGGCGACACCGGCGCAGGCTGTGGCCAGCCCGCGCCTGAATGAGGTCTTCACCGTCGGAACACTCCTAACTGGATGGTCGAAGCGGGGACACGTGCGGGCGGTGACCCGGAAGAGACAGGATGGAGATTCGGCTACCCGACTGGGTGGCCGCCCGGCACGAGCGAGTGACTGGTGCGGTGGCGATGTGACCGAGGGGTACTGCGAACAGTCTGAGATTCACCCTCAAGTGGCATCGGTGGCAAGGTGTGCGGCAATACCTAAGGGTCCGTATTACGGAGGTGTAAGGGCGGTTCGTCCGGGCCCGACCGCCGATCGACGTCGCCCGTTCGAGTTAACGGCGCCTTGAAGCTGTGACTCCGGTGGTGTGGACCAGCGGAAAGCGTCCGGCTCGCGGTCACTGTTCGTGTTCCCGCCTTTCGGCGGGTGTCCGATCGGTATGGTCCGGTCATGCCGACACTCGGTGCGGCACCGGTGTTCGTGGCCCGCGACACCGAATTGGCCGACCTGGTGCGTGTGCTCGCGCATCCGCCGTCGGTCGCCGTCGTCGAGGGCGGACCGGGTGTGGGCCGCAGCCGTCTGCTCGAAGAAGTCATGGCGCGTCCCGGGATCGCGTCGCGGGTGGTCTGGTTCGCGCGTTGTGGTTCTTTCGCCCGGCCCTGCCGGTTGGCTCCTCTGGTCGACGCGCTGCTCTCCCGGAGCGACGTCGCCGCCGCGCACGCGGGTGGCTTCTCGGCGGTGACCGGTGTCCTGCGGCGGCTGATCCCCGAATGGTCGCCGTGGCTGCCGCCGTTCCCCGACGGCGTGGACGCGGAGACGGTGCGGCAGCAGGAGTTCCGTGCCGTGCGGGAGGTACTGGCAGGCTGCGGCCCCGCGGTCCTCGTACTCGACGACGTCCACGCGGCCGACGACGACACGTGGGAGTTCCTGCGTGGGCTCGCGGCGTCTCCAGTGGCGCCGCTGAGCGTGGTGCTCAGTTCGGTGGCCTACGGGCGGCGGCGATTCCCGCCGCTGCGTGGGATCACCGCGCAGTTCTCGCTTTCCGCGTTCACCGCCGTCCAGGTGCGCGCGGTGCTGGACGCGTCGTTCGGGTGCGGGGAACCGGATTTCGCCGAAGCGGTGCACCGGCGGACCTCCGGGAACGCCGCCGATCTGACCGCGCTGCTGCGGAGCCTCGGTGATCCGCTTTCGGTGGACGGGCTGGCGTCGGCACCCGTCCCGCCGATCGTGCGGAGCCGGGTCGCCGGATTGATGGAGTCGATCGGCCCGGCCGCGCGGGACGTCGTAGGCGCGGCGGCGGTGCTGGGAACACCGGGCGGGGAACCGGCACTGGGTGTGGTGGCGCCGGTGGTCTCGGCGGCCCCGGTTGGTGGCCTCTCCGGCGCGGTCACGGAAGCGGTGGAAGCGGGGCTGCTGCGGGATCTCGGCCGCGGCCGGTACGCCCCGGGGAGCCCGTTGATCGCGGAAGCCGTCTACGCACTCCTGCCCGGACCGCGCCGGTGCGCGATGCACGGGCGCGCGGCGTCCTGGCTCGCGTCCGGCACCGAACCGTTCCCGCCGCTCATCGCCCGGCACGCGCGGCTGGCCGGAGATCTCGGCGCGTGGACACAGTGGACCGGCGTCGCGGTCGACGACGCGATCGAGGACGGCCGGACCGAAGACGCCAGCCGTCTGCTCGAAGCCGCGTTACGGGATCCGGAACTGCCTCGGACGGCGCGCGAGTCGTTCGCCGTCCGGCTCGGCCGGGAACTGCCGCGCGGCATCGCGCAGGCGGGCACGGTCGGCCTGCTGCGGGAGATCCTGCGTGACTGGCCGCTGAGCAAGGCCGCCCGTGGCGAGATCCGGGTCAATCTCGGCCGGGTACTGGTCAACCAGTCAGGCAAGGTCGAGGCGGGCAGGCTGGAGATCGAACTGGGCGCGGCCGATCTCGGCAGACGGCAGGCGGTGCTCGCCAGGGGACTGGTCACGCTGGCGCTGCCGCATATCGGCCTGGCCCCGGTCGAGGAGAACCTGCGCTGGCTCGATCAGGCCGAACGGGCCAGCGAAGGTGCGCAGGACGCGGGTGTGCTGGCCGCGATCACCGCCAACCGGCTTTCGGCGCGGATGCAGGTCGCCGATCCGAAGGCGTGGCAGGACGTCGCCTCACTGCCGGGGAACCCGGAGTCGGCCGAGGTCTGTCGTCAGGTCGCGCGCACCTACATCAACCTGGCCGACGCGGTCGCGTGGAACGGCCATTACCCGGTGGCGCGGGCCTTCCTCGCCACCGCGCGGCGGTTGATCCGCGACGACAAGGAGCCCTACCTCGACGCGCTGGCCGACGGTACGGAACTGCGTCTGGACCTGGCGATGGGTGAGTGGACGGTGGTCGCGGAGAAGGCGAAGGCGATGCTGACGCGGTTCGACGCGGACAGCTCGCTGGCCGCCGAACCGTTGCTGGTGCTCGGCTGGTACGAGTACGGGCAGCATCGGCCGACAGCGGCGTTGCGTGGTTTCGACGCGGCGTTCGCGTTGTCCGCGGGCAGTGTCCCGGTGCAGGCTTCGGCGTACGCGGGCCGCGTCGCGGTCCACGAGGGAGGCAAGGATCTGCGGGCGGCCCGGCGGCTGGCGGAGTACGGCCTGCAGACCGTGCGCCGCAAGAACAACTGGGTCTGGGCGGCGGAACTGATGCCGTTCGCCGTGCGCACCATGCTCGGGCTTGGCCAGCTCGTCGAGGCAAGGGAACTCCTCGCCGAGTACCGGCAAGGCATCGACGGCAAGGACGCGCCGCTCGCCGACGCGGCGGCGTTGCTGTGCCGGGGTTTGCTCACCCAGGCCCGAGGAGAGACCCTTGCCGCCGGTGACCTCCTGCTCGGCGCCGCGCAGGCGTACTACGCGCTGCCTTTCCCGTATTTCGCCGCGTACGCCGACGAACTCGCCGCCGGCTGTTTCGCCGAGGCAGGGGAGCAGGAGCGCGCCGTCGCGTCGTTCACCACCGCGGAGACGGCGTACGGGAGTCTCGGCGCCGCGGTGGACGCGCTCCGCTGCCGCCGGGCGCTCCGGCGCTGCGATCCGGAGTTACCCCGGCGCGGCCGCAAGGGTTACGGCGAAGCGTTGTCCCCCAGGGAACTCGAGGTCGCCCGGCTCGCCGCCCAGAACCTCACCAACCGGGAGATCGGCGAGCGACTGTTCCTGTCGCCGCGGACGGTCGAGATCCACGTCGGGCGGGCATTGCGCAAACTGGGCCTGCCTTCGCGCACCGTGCTGACCGAGGACCTGCTCAGGACGCGGTGAGTGTTCCCGTCCGTTGTGGACGATGTACCGAAAGGCCGTACTTTCATCACCCGTCCGGGGGTTTCGAGCCCACTTAACGGGTTCTATCCAGGGGACATCGATGATCCCGGTTGGCGTCGATGATCACGCAGACACAGGATGACACTCGATTGGCTCGCTCTGTCCGTTGTCCTGACCTGGGCTGATGGGGAGCGAGGAGCGAGGCGGAGGCGGCATGGCGGTACAGCGTGGGCGAAATCGGTGTCGCCGGGGCATAGCGCTGCTCACGGTGATCGTCGTGGCCCTGCTGATGGGAGCTCCGCTGCCCGCAAGCGCTCAAATGCAGCCGCGCGGCGCGGGTACCGAGCGGCCGATCGGGCCGGAGCCGGTGTACAACGGCTTGGCGCACGGCGGGATCGCGATGGCCGCCAACTCCGTCGTGCGATGCGGTTTCGGCGTCGTCTGTGACGCCAACGCGACCAACGCGAGCCCGGTGTCCTGGATCAAGACCGATCCGGCGGCCCCCGGCAATACCGCCTCCGCGGCGAACCTGAGCATCCCGGCCGGCGCGAAGGTGCTCAACGCCCGGCTGTACTGGCAGTTCAACCCGGTCGCCTCCAACGGGATTTCCGGTGACGGCTCCAGGGGCAACCAGGTTTCGATGAAGGTCCCCGGGGCGAACACCTACCAGCGGATCACCGCCGACACCTACGACTATTTCCCCGCGCTGACGACGGGCGGTTACCCGACCCTGTACGCCTACGGTGGCGCGGCCGACGTCACCGCCGCGGTGACCAGTGCCGGGGTCGGCCAGTACACGGTCGCCGACATCCAGGCCTGCCAGGGCCAGTCGATCAGCGGGACCAACCTCGGCTGCTGGGGTGGCTGGTCACTCGTGGTGGCGTACGAACTACCCACTGAACCACTGCGGTATCTGCAGGTGTGGGACGGTCTGCAGCGGGTCGCGGGCGGCGGCGCCCCGACGTCGGCGACCATCGCGCTGAGCGGCATCAAGGCGCCGACCTCCCGCCGGCCCAACGTCGAACTCGGGATCGTGGTCGGTGACGGCGACGCGGCCGTCACCGGTGACTACCTCCAGGTGGGCCCGAACGCCTCCAGCCTGCGGGACGTCTCCGTGCCCGGCCCATCGGGCACGACGACGAACAACGCCTTCAGCAGCCGTATCGACCGGGTGGCGTCGGACGGCTCGGGATCGAACGTGACCACGCGTGATCCGAACCCGCCGAACAACGTCGGCTACGACGCCCGCGGCATCGACATCACCGGCAAGGTCCCGGCCGGCACGTCCGCGCTCCAGGTGAAGATCGGCACCACCGGCGACGCGCTTTACCCGCAGGTGGTCTGGCTCGTCACCGACGCGCTCGAACCGGACCTGCAGATCACGAAGGCCAACGACCCGGTCGGCAACACGAACGACAGCCCACCGGGTTACGTCACCAAGGGCGGCGACGTCACCTACACCTTCGACGTCGCCAACAAGCACGCCGACGGCTCCCTCAGCGACCTCGACACCGCGACGAACGTGGTGCTCACCGACACCCTGCCGGACGGCGTCACGTTCGTGGCCGGGTCCAATCCGGACTGTTCGGCCGCCGGGCAGGTGGTCACGTGTCGTCTGCGAAATCTGGCGCCAGGGCAGTCGCAGAAGGTCGCCTTCAAGGTCAGAGTCGGGGCAGCGGTGCCGGACGGCACCAAACTCGACAACACCGGCAAGCTGAGCTTCCTCGGGCAAGACACCGGCCGCCCGCAGGAACGCACGTCGAACACGGTCCGGAACACCGTCGCCTCGCCCGGGTATCGGCTGACGAAATCGGTCGACCGCGCCGAGGCGGTGCCGGGTGACACCCTGACCTACCAGGTGACCGTGCGGAACACCGGCGTGATCCCGGTGCCCGCGTTCACGGTGCGTGACACACTTCCGCCGGGCACGACCCATGTGTCGTCCACGCCTTCGAAGGGAACCTCTGCCGGAACCGGCCCGATCGACTGGGCCGTACCGGGTCTCGCCGTCGGCGAGACCGCGACGCTGACCGTGCGGGTCAAGGTCGAAGAGGCCGCGATCGGCACGGATCTGGTGAACCGCGCGACCGTCCCGATCGGACCGCCACCGGTGGTACCGCCGGACAATCGCTGCCCGGACGACCCGGCCGCGGCGTGCGCGAAGACCAAGGTGCCGTCGCCCTCGTACACGGTGACGAAGACCGTGGACAAGGAGTCCGCGAACCCCGGTGACACCGTGCGCTACACGATCAAGGTCGCCAACACCGGCAGGGTCACCGCGGCCGGCCTCAAGATCGTCGACGACCTGGCCGGCGTGCTGGACGACGCGACGTACCAGAACGACGCCACCGCGACACCCGGCGCGGTGTCGTACGCCGCGCCGAAGCTGACCTGGACCGGCACGCTGGCCGTCGGGGCGAGCGCCGAGATCAGCTACACGGTCAAGGTGAAGAACCCGAACACGGGTGACAACCGGCTCAAGAACGTGGTGACGTCGGAGACGCCGGGTGGGAACTGCCCGCCGGGATCCACGGACCCCAAGTGTGGGACGACGACGCCGATTTCCGGGCTGTTGATCGAGAAGTCGGTGGACAAGCAGTCGGCGAATCCGGGCGATATCGTGAAGTACACGGTGACGGTGAAGAACACCGGGCAGGCGAAGCTCACGGGTGCGACGTTTACCGATGACCTGACTCAGGTTCTGGATGACGCCGTGTATGAGAACGACGCCACCGCGACGATCGGCGCGGTGTCGTACGCCGCGCCGAAGCTGACGTGGACGGGAAACCTCGACGTCGGCCAGACGTCCACGGTCACCTATACGGTCAAGGTGAAGAAGCCCAACACCGGTGACAATCAGCTGAAGAACGCCGTCACGTCGGATACACCGGGTGGGAACTGTCCGCCGGGTTCGACGGATCCGAAGTGCGGGACCACGACTCCGGTTTCCGGGCTGCTGATTGAGAAGTCGGTCGACAAGCAGTCGGCGAACCCTGGGGATGTCGTCAAGTACACCGTGACAGTGAAGAACATCGGGCAGACGAAGCTGACCGGTGCGACCTTTACCGACGATCTGACGCGGGTTCTGGACGACGCGGACTACCAGAACGACGGTGCCGCGACGGTCGGCGCGGTGACCTACGCTGCGCCGAAGCTGACGTGGACGGGTGACCTCGACGTCGGGCAGACCTCGACCGTCACGTACACCGTGAAGGTCAAGAAGCCCAACCCTGGCGACAAGAAGATGTCCAATGTGGTCACTTCGGACACGCCAGGTGGCAACTGCCCGCCGGGATCCACGGATCCGAAGTGCGGTACGACGACTCCGGTGTCGGGCCTGACGATCGAGAAGTCCGTTGACAAGCAGTCGGCGAACCCCGGCGACGTTGTGAAGTACACGGTGGTCGTCACGAACACCGGGCAAACGAAGCTGACCGGTGCGACCTTTACCGACGACCTGACTCAGGTGCTGGACGACGCCGACTACCAGAACGACGGTGCCACGACCATCGGTGGCGTCTCGTATGCGGCGCCCAAGCTGATCTGGACGGGCGATCTCGACGTCGGCCAGACCTCGACCGTCACGTACACGGTGAAGGTCAAGAACCCGAACCCCGGCGACAAGCTCCTCAAGAACGCGGTCACTTCGGACACGCCGGGTGGGAACTGTCCGCCGGGGTCCACGGATCCGAAGTGCGGTACGACGACTCCGGTGTCGGGGCTGCTGATTGAGAAGTCGGTCGACAAGCAGTCCGCCAACCCGGGTGACGTCGTGAAGTACACCGTGGTCGTCACGAACACCGGGCAGACCAAGGTTTCGGGAGCGACGTTCACCGACGATCTGACCCAAATGATCGACGACGCGGATTACCAGAACGACGGTGCCGCGGCGATCGGCGCGGTGTCCTATGCGGCGCCCAAGCTGACCTGGACGGGTGACCTCGACATCGGCCAGACGTCCACGGTGACCTACACGGTGAAGGTCAAGAACCCGAACCCTGGCGACAAGAAGATGGTCAACACCGTCACCTCCGATACTCCGGGCGGGAACTGCCCGCCGGGGTCCACGGATCCGAAGTGCGGGACCACGACTCCGGTGTCGGGCTTGAAGATCGAGAAGTCGGTCGACAAGCAGTCCGCCAACCCGGGTGACGTCGTGAAGTACACCGTGGTCGTCACCAATACCGGCCAGACGAAGCTGACCGGTGCCACCTTCACCGACGATCTGACGCAGGTGCTCGACGATGCCGACTATCAGAACGACGGCGCCGCGACGATCGGTTCGGTGTCCTACACCGCGCCGAAGCTGACCTGGACCGGTGACCTCGGCGTCGACCAGACGACCACGGTCACCTACACCGTCAAGGTCAAGAACCCGAACGCCGGCGACAACCGGCTCAAGAACGTCGTCACTTCCGAGACACCGGGCGGGAACTGCCCGCCGGGGTCCACGGATCCGTTGTGTGGCACGGACACCCCGGTTTCCGGCTTGCTCATCGAGAAGACCGTCGACAAGAAGTCGGCGAATCCGGGTGACGTCGTGAAGTACACGGTGACGGTGAAGAACACCGGCCAGACCAAGGTCTCGGGTGCGACGTTCACCGACGATCTGACGCAGGTGCTGGACGACGCCGACTACCAGAACGACGGTGCGGCGACCATCGGCGCGGTGACCTACGCGGAACCGCGGCTGACCTGGACCGGCGACCTCGACATCGGCCAGACCTCGACGGTCACGTACACGGTCAAGGTCAAGAACCCGGGCGATGGCGACAGGAAGCTCGGCAACGTCGTCACTTCGGACACTCCGGGCGGAAACTGTCCGCCGGGTTCGACCGATCCGAAGTGCGGCACGACGACGCCGGTTTCCGGGCTGCTCATTAAGAAGACCGTCGACAAGAAGTCGGTCGACCCCGGCGACACGGTGACGTACACGGTCACCGTCACCAACACCGGGCAGACCGAACAGGCCGGTGCGACCTTCACCGACGACATGACCGAGGTGCTCGACGACGCGGACTACCAGAACGACGGTGCCGCGACCATAGGCGCGGTGACCTACGCTGCGCCGACGCTGACCTGGACCGGTGATCTCGGTATCGGCCAGACGTCGACGATCACCTACACGGTCAAGATCAAGAATCCGAACCCCGGTGACAAGAAACTGTCCAATGTGGTCACTTCGGACACGCCGGGTAACAACTGCCCGCCGGGTTCGAACGATCCGAACTGCGTCGCGGACGTGCCGTCGCGCGAACTGACGGTGAAGAAGACCTCGGACAAGCAGACCGCCAACCCCGGCGACGTCGTCACCTACACCGTGACCGTCACCAACACCGGCAAGGTCGATCTGGTCGGCGAGGACGCCGCGCGCGTCACGGACGACCTGTCCGAGGTGCTCGACGACGCCGATTACCGGAATGACGCCAGGTCCGCGCCGGTCGGCGGCCGCTTCCTCTTCACCACGCCGAACCTGGTGTGGTCCGGCGATCTCCCGGTGGGGGCTTCGACCACGCTGACGTACTCGGTGAAGGTGAAGAGCCCGGTCACGGGCGATCACGAACTGCGGAACACCGTCAGCACCAACACGCCGGGCACCTGCCCACCGCAGTCCGACGACCCGGCCTGTTCGACCATCACCCCGGTGCCCGGTATCGCGCTGGAGAAGAAGGCGGACAAGACGACGGCGAACCCGGGCGACGTCGTCAAGTACACGGTCACGGTGCGCAACACCGGCAAGACCAAGCTCACCGGCGCGACATTCACCGACGACCTCACCGAGGTCCTCGACGACGCCGTGTTCCAAAAGGACGGGGTGGCGACGATTGGTTCGGTGACCTACGCGGAACCGAAGCTGACCTGGACCGGCGACCTGGAGGTCGGGCAGACGGCGACGGTCACCTACAGCGTGAAGGTGGCCAAGGCCGGCGGTGACGGCAAGCTGACCAACGCGATCATCTCCGACGACCCGGGTGCCAACTGCCCGCCAGGCAGCAAGGACCCCAAGTGCGGCACCACGACGCCGGTGTCCAGCCTGAAGATCAAGAAGACGGCCGACAAGACGGAGGTCAAACCCGGCGAGGTCGTCACGTACACCGTCACGGTGGAGAACACCGGACAGGCCACGGTGGACGACGCGACGTTCACCGACGACCTGACCCAGGTCCTCGACGACGCCACCTTCGACGGCACGGCGAAGGCCGGCATCGGAGCTGTGACCTACTCCGCGCCGAAGCTCACCTGGAAGGGCAAGCTCGCGCCGGGGGAGAAGGCCACCGTCGTCTACGCGGTCACGGTGAAGAAGCCGGCGATCGGTGACCTCCGGCTCCGCAACGTCGTCACGTCCGACACCCCGGGCGGCAACTGCCCGCCGGGCTCGGCCAACCCCGACTGCGGTACGGACACCCGGGTGCCGCCGGAATCGCCGAAGCCGCCGGAGAAGCCGAACCCGCAGCCGCCGGGCACCCAGCGGCCGCCGGGACTGGCCACCACCGGTTCGCCCGTGCGGACCATGTCGGTGCTGGCGCTCGGGATGCTGGCGATCGGGGCCCTGCTGCTACTGGCCGGACGGAGGCGCCGGGAGTACTGAGCACTAATAGAGAGGTAAGGCAAACGTGGCGTGATCGAACCTCTGTCGCGCAGGCCGTCTTCGCCGACGTCGCGATGAGAGGGGCAGGGTTCCGGACTTCTTTGCGGGCTACCCCGGTGCAGAAGCGTGAAGTACAGGAAGGCCCTCATCCTTGCGCTAGGCGCAAGGAAGGGGGCCTTCCTGTACTGGGGAAGGTGTGAAGGTCGAGTTTCTGCGGCTGAGCCGAGGGAAGGGGTCCTTCACGCGCCGCTGTGGTGACTGGTGGTGCTGTGGGGGCTCGTGATGGCCTTCCGGGACGGGTGAGGGGAACCACTAGTTGTCTCCGCTGTCATCGTGGCACCGCGACCAGTGCTTCGACTTCGACGACGAGGTCCGGCCTGGCCAGTGCCGCCACGACGATCAGGGACTGCGTGGGCCAGTCCGCTTCCGGATACCAGCGCGTGAAGGCGTCGCGCGAGGCGGTGCGGAAGCCGTCGAGGTGCTCGGTGCCGGAAAGCATGCTGAACACCTTGACCACGTTCTCCGGCCCGGCACCCGCGGCTTCGAGCAGCCGTTCGAGGTTGGCGAACACGGCACGCGTCTGCGCTTCCGCGTCGGGTCCGGCCAGTTCGCCGTCGGGCCCGACACCGATCTGCCCGGCCACGACGACGAGTTCGTGATCGGCCGGAACGCGGGCGAGATGGCTGTAGAGACCGAGCGGGGCCGCCACGGTGTCCGGATTCCAGCGCTGGATCATCGATCTCCTCTGTTCCTGGGGGATTCAGGGTATCGGAGACCGATGATTCCGGGCCGCGGCGAGAGTCTCACCTTCGAACGACGAAGACTGGAGGACTCCGGATGACGAATACAGGACCGAAAGCACGTGGCCGCGCCGCGACCGGGGTTTGGGCGCTGATCCACACCGAACGGGCGGCGTTGGCGAACGACCTCATCGGACTCACCGAAGAACGGTGGAAGACACCGTCGCTGTGCGCCGGGCTGAGCGTGCGCGAAGTGCTGGCGCATCTCACCGCGTCGGCGAGCCTCACACCGCTGAACTGGCTTGCCGGGGTCATCCGCTGCCGGTTCGACTTCGACAAGCAGGTCGCCATGCGGCTGGCCGAGCATCTGGGTGCGGACGGCGCGGAGACACTGGAGCGGTTCCGCCGTGTCGTCGCGAGCACGACGAAACCGCCCCTGCCGAAAATGGCGCTGCTCGGCGAAGGGATCGTGCACGCCGAGGACATCCGCCGTCCCCTCGGCATCCGCCGCGACTATCCGATCGCCGTCCTCACCTCGCTCGCCGGCTACTACCAGGGCGCAGACCTGGTGGTGATGGCGAAGGGGCGCATCGGCGGGCTTCGGCTCGAAGCGACCGATGGCCCCTTCGCCGTCGGGTCCGGTCCGCTCGTCTCGGGTACGACCCTGGCGCTGACCATGGCCATGACCGGACGAACGGCTTATCTGGCCGAACTCACCGGCGACGGGGTCCCGATCCTGCGCCGCCGGGTGCCGCCGCTGGGCTGACCGTCAGGCCTTTTCGAGGGGCAGGCCGGCGGCGGCCCAGTCCTCGATGCCCTCCCGGTACTTGCGGACGTTCGTGTAGCCGAGCGCGGTGAGGCGCTCGGCTACCTGTCCGCTGTTGGGGCAGCCGGGGTTCGAGCAGTAGGTGACGATCGCGGCGTCCCGGTCCGGCAGGACGGTGGCCGCCCGCGCGTCGACGTCGGCGAGGACGAGGGGGACAGCGCCGGGCAGATGCTGCTTCTCGTAGTACTCGCCGCCCAGCGCGTCGACCACCGTCACGCTCTTCGCGTCGATCGCGGCCTTCAGTTCGTCCCGCTTGATGAGCGCGGTCATGTCGCTACCTCCAGGTAATCGGACTATAGTCCGCATGTGCCTCACGACCATAACGGACCACAGTCCGCTTCGGCAACCCCGCTGGAACTCCTGCGCACGCCGCCGCCCAAAGAGCGCGCGGACGCCGCCCGCAACCGGGCCGCCATCCTGGACGCGGCCGCGTCGCTGTTCGCCGAGCACGGCGTCGACGCGGTGTCCATGGACCAGGTGGCGGCGGCCGCGGGCGTGGGCAAGGGGACGTTGTTCCGCCGCTTCGGCGACAAGGCCGGACTGGCCGCCTCGCTGCTGGACGCGCGGGAACGCGTGCTCCAGGAAGCCGTCCTGCACGGGCCGCCGCCACTGGGACCCGGCGCTCCACCCGCGGATCGCCTCGCGGCCTTCGCCGACGCCTATCTCGACTACCTGCTCAAGCACCTGCCACTGGTGCGGATGTCGGAGACCGCGGCGCCCGGCGCGCGCTACCGCATCGGCGCCTACCGGTTCTGGCACCGGCACGTGACGCTCCTGCTCGGCGGCATCCCCGACCCCGAGCACACGGCGCACGCCCTGCTCGCGCCACTCGCGGCCGAGCACGTGACCGCGCTGCTGCCGGAACTGGGGGAGGAGCGCGTCCGCGCCGGTGTCGCGAGGCTGTGGCGGGACGCCGGGGCGAGGTGATCAGGCCACGACCCGCCGACGGCAAGTAAAGTGTCGGCGAGAACCCTGGAGTGTGTCGATGAAGGTGGAGCGCCGGACGTACCGGCCGGCCTGGCAGGCCGCGCTGGTGCTGCTCGCCGCCGTCCTGACCGCGCTAGGCCTGTTCTCGGCTCTGCGATCCGTCGATTCCGCCGCTTCGGCGGAGCCTCGCGAGACGCACGCCGTCGTCGACACCTCGGTCTCGAAGGCCGTCGCGCCAGTACGCGCCGCAGGCAGGCTCGCGGCCGAACCGTCGCTCCTGGGTGTGCACGGTCACAGTGAGCTGCCCCTCTTCGGCACCGTTCCGCACGGACCCGCGTCGACGACGCTGCTTCGCCTGAGCGAACTCCACACCGACGTCACGCTTCCTTCGCGCGCGGCGCACCGCCTCGCGCTGGGGGATCGCGCTCCTCCACCCGGTAACCGCAGCTGAGCTCACGGGCACGTGTTCCGCGTGCCCGTACCGGGATTCCGCGCGCCCGCCCTCGTACTGGCGCGCGTTCATCGAGGAGAAACCGTCGTGCCGCGCGAAACCGCGCGGCGAGGTATGACCGGGCGAGCCGTCGTCTCGCTGGTCGTCCTCGCCGCGACCGTCTACTTGTTACTGACCACCGCCCCGCGTCTGGGGCTCGATCTGCGTGGTGGCACGCAGATCGTGCTGGAGACCAAGGACTCGCCGACCGCCACCGCCGGACCCGAGACCACCGACCGCACCCTCGAGGTGCTGCGCCGCCGGGTCGACGCGCTCGGCGTCGCCGAGCCCATGCTCGCCCGCTCCGGGGACAACCGGATCATTGTCGAACTGCCCGGCGTGCGGGATCCACGCGAAGCCGTCGAGTTGATCGGCCGGACCGCGCAGTTGTCCTTCCATCCGGTACTCGGAGTTTCCGCCGAAGCAGCACAGGGAAGCCGCGTGCTGCCCGACGAGAGCGGGCAGCCGATCACCCTCGGGCCCGCGGCGCTGACTGGGGAAGGCGTCGACAAGGCGAACTCGACGATCGATTCACAGGGTGGCGGCTGGCTTGTTTCCGTTGACTTCAAAGGGGATTCCGGTCGCGCCTGGGAGCAGTTGACCGCGCAGGCCGCCTGCTCGCCGCCGGGTGATCCGACCCGGCGGGTGGCGATCGCACTCGACGACAAGGTGATCTCGTCGCCGCAGGTGGGCCCTCAGGTTGCCTGCGGAGTCGGGATCGTCGGCGGGAGCACCCAGATCACCGGCCGGTTCTCGCCTGCCGAGGCGAAGGATCTGGCGCTGCTGATCAACGCCGGCGCGTTGCCGACGCCGGTCGAGATCATCGAGCAGCGCACCGTCGGCCCCACACTCGGTGCCGCCGCCATCGAGGCCAGCGCCCGCGCCGCGGTCATCGGACTGGCACTGACCGCGTTGTTCCTGCTGGCGGTGTACCGGCTGGCCGGGCTCGTCGCCGTGGGCACGCTGGTGGCTTACGCCGCCGTGTCCTACGCCGTCCTGCTCGCACTCGGCGCGACGCTGACCCTGCCCGGTCTCGCGGGCTTCGTCCTGGCCATCGGCATGGCCGTCGACGCGACCGTCCTCGTCTTCGAACGCGCGAGAGAGGAACACTCGGTCAAACGGGGAGGCTCGCTGCCCCGGTCGGTCAGCCGCGGGTTCAGTGGGGCGTTGTCGGCGATCGTCGATTCGAACGTGACGACCCTGCTGGCAGGCGGACTGCTGTTCTGGCTGGCTTCCGGGCCGGTGCGTGGCTTCGGGGTGACGCTCTCGATCGGTGTGGTCGTGGCGCTGTTCATCTCGCTCGTGCTCACCCGGCTGCTGCTGCACCTCACCATGCGCGGCGTCGTCGCGCGCAGACCCCGGCTGTCCGGGCTCACCCATGAGGGCAGGGTCCGCCGATGGGTGAACCGCCGCGATCCGGACTTCCTCGGCAAGCCCCGACGATGGCTGATGGTCGCGGGCGCGGTCGTCATCGCGGCCGTCACCGGGCTGCTGGTGGCCGGGCCGAATCTCGGCGTCGAGTTCACCGGCGGCCGGGTGATCGAATACAGCACCACGGCCACGGCCGACGTCGAACAGGTCCGGGACGCCGTCTCCGACGCCGGATTCCCGCGTGCCGTCGTGCAGATGTCCGGGGAGAAGGACATCTCGGTGCGTACCGAGCCGATCGACGAGGCCGCCACCGAACGGATCCGGGCCGCGGTCTCGGGGGTCGCCGGTGACGCCGCGGAGATCCGTGACGAGCAGATCGGCCCGAGCCTCGGCGCCGAACTGCGTACCAAGGCGGTGCTCGCGCTCTGTCTCGCCGTGCTGGCGCAGCTGATCTACCTGGCGGTGCGGTTCGACTGGCGGCTCGGCGTGGCCACGGTGGCCGCGCTGGCCCAGGACGTCCTGATCATCCTCGGGATCTTCGCCTGGCTGGGCAAGTCGATGGACGGCGTCTTCCTCGCCGCGCTGCTGACCGTGATCGGCTACTCGGTCAACGATTCGGTGGTGGTGTTCGACCGGGTGCGGGAGATCCGGGGACTGCGCCGCAAGGAACCGTTCGGCCGCGTCGTCGGCGCGGCCGTGCTGCAGACACTGCCCCGGACGATCAACACCGGGATCGGGGTGCTGTTCGTGCTCGGCGCGCTGTTGTTCCTCGGCGACGGTTCGCTGGCCGACTTCGCACTGGCGCTGCTGCTCGGTCTCGTCGCCGGCACTGTGTCCACAGTGGCCACCGCCGGTCCGGTGGCGATCCTGCTCGACCGGCGGTGGCCGGGCGCCGGACGTCCCGTCAGGAAACCCGCGCGGGCACGGAAGCGCGACGACAACGGCGCGGTGGTGTGATCGGTGTTCCTTTGTGGACCGCCGGGGTCGCCTGATCTCTATGCTCGTTCCCGGTGGCAGGGGAGTCCGCCGGGAACGAGGGGCGGGTAGATGATCCAGAGCGTGCTCGTCGGCGCGGTCGTCGTGCTGGTGTGGACGATGACGGCGGCACGGCTGGAGCGGTGGCAGATCACCGCTCCGATGGCGATGGTCGTGGCGGGACTGGCGATCGGGTTCAGCACCCGCAACGACCTCGGGAACGGGCTCAACACCGAGATCGCCCTGAACGCCGCGGAACTGATCCTCGCGCTGCTGTTGTTCGTCGACGCCACCGCGGTCAAGGGCGGCTACCTCGGACACGACGCGAAGACCGCCGTCCGGCTGCTGCTGATCGCGCTGCCGCTGACGATCCTGATCACGATGGGCGTCGGCCTGCTGACGCTGCCGGGCCTCGGCTGGCCGGTGGTGCTGCTGATCGCGTGCATCATCGCGCCGACCGACTTCGCGCCGGCGACGTCGGTGGTGCACGACGTCCGGGTACCCGGACGCGTGCGGCACTTGCTGAACGTCGAAAGCGGCTACAACGACGGTGTCGTCGCGCCGGTCTTCATCTTCGCGCTCACGCTGGCGGGGAGCCATCACCAGGCGAGCACCCCGGCCGAGGCACTGCAGGCCGCGATCCCCGCCGCGTTGCTGGCCGTGCTGGTGGGCTCCGTCGTCGGCGCGGTGGCGGCGGTGGCGATGAACGTGGCGGGCAGGCACGGCTGGGCCACGGTGCATTCGGCGCGGGTGGCGACCGTCGCGATCCCGCTGCTGACCTACACCGCCGCCGTCGCGATCGGCGGCAACGGGTTCGTCGCGGCGTTCCTCTGCGGCATCGCCTACAAGACCGCCAGGCACCCCAGCGGTGACGAGCTCGGGCTGGCGGAGGACGTCAGTTCCCTGTGCGGGCTGCTGATGTGGTTTGTCTTCGGCAGCACCGCGGTGCTGGTGCTGAGCTTCGGCCTGACCTGGGGTGTCGTGATCGTCAGCGTCGTCGCGCTGACCGTCGCCCGGCTGATCCCGGTGCTGCTCACCTTGCTGCGGACCGATCTTCGCCGGCGGGACCGGATGACCATCGGCCTGCTGGCGCCGCGCGGCGCGGCGTCGATCGTGTTCGGGTTGCTGGCCTACAACTCCCTCGACGGCGACGCGGCGGACGCCGCCTTGAGCGTCATGGCGGTGACGGTGCTGGCGAGCGTGGTCGCCCACGGCGTCGGGGCGTCGGCGTTCCTGAACCGCAAGTCGCGGGCTTCTTGACCCGGGCTCGCGGCGCTCCGGTCCGAACGTCCGGTATTCCTTCACGTTCACAGCAACCGGTCCGGGATTCCTGACATCGATGGCATTTCACCGCCGCTCGAACCGTTCTCGCCGCCAGGGCCTGGTCAGGCGCTTTTAGCGCACCGGAATGTCCGGATAGGTACGACCGGCGGGGGAGAAGAGGGAACCATTTGGCGCAATTACGAGCTTGGTCCAGTCCAGTTACGGCTCTAACGTAGAGGGATGGAGCTGGAACTGCGCCACCTGCGCATCATGTGCGCTATCGCCGAACTCGGGAGTATCACCAAGGCGGCGAACACGCTCGGGATGGCGCAGCCCGCACTGACCGCCCAATTGAAACGCATCGAACGGACGCTCGGCGGGAAGCTGTTCCTGCGCGACCACACCGGGACGCGGCCGACGGCACTCGGCCTCCTCGTCCTCGACCGGGCCAAGATGGTGCTCCCCGCCGTCTCGTCCCTGCACGACGAGGCTGCGCGCCTTGCCCAGCACAACGGCACGGGAGAGCCGGTGACGTTGCGGCTCGGTTCGGCGACGGGGCCGATGCTCGGCGCGCTCCTGCAGCGCCTCGGCACCACCCATCCCGACATCCATGTCGCCACGCATACGTCGTGGTCCGCCAACAAACTCGCGGACATGACCGCCGAAGGCGCGCTGGACTTCGCCTTCGTCGGCGTCTGCGGTGACGCCGCGCCGCCGCCAGAGCCCGGCGTCCGGTGGCGGACGCTCGCACACCATCCGGTTTTCGTGCTGATGTCGGCCCGTGACGAGCGCGCGCAGCACGCCGAAGTGGAGATGAGCGCGCTGGCGGACGAACGGTGGTGCGCCACACCGGGAGACGGCTGTTTCGGCGACTGCTTCGCCTCCGCGTGCGCCAGGTCGGGGTTCACCCCGCGCTCGCTGTACGAGACCGATGTGCTGACCTGTATCGAGATGGTCGAATCGGGACACGCGGTGGTGCTGTGCCAGCCGTTGTTCCACGAGATCCCGGGTATCGTCGCCGTCCCGATCGCGGGGAACCCGCTGAGCTGGCGGAATCTCGTCGGCTGGTCGGACCGGGGAGAGATGGGCCCGTTCGCCGCGGAGATGATCGCGCTGTCTCGCGCGGTGTACGGCGAACTCATCGACCGGCGGCCGACCTACTCGAAGTACCTTGAGTTGAACCCCGGTTACGGCGTCGACTACACCGACGCGGCAGTGCGCTGACCTGCGAAAAAACGGATAAAAGGTCCAGTCCACTGCGGTGGATATGATCTAAATGGTATGTACCATTTGCGTGAGGCGCCTCGTACGGTTCGGGGACGAGATCCCCTTCCGGCACGTCGGTGAGGTAGCGCTGAACATGAACCGAAAGATCGTATCGGCCGCCGCGGCGGCCATCACCGGTGCCGGACTGGTCACCGCCATCGTGCTGACGCCCAGCGCCAGCGCCGGCCAGACCGGTTCGGAGAGCGAGCAGGTCCAGTCGGAGATCGTCACGGCCCTGTCGCGAGACTTGAAGATCAGCCCGGATCAGGCCAGGACCCGCCTCGCCGGCGAGCAGCAGGCGGCCAAGGCCGACAGCGCACTCAAGACCCGGCTCGGTTCGTCCTACGCCGGCTCGTGGCTGGACGCGACGGGCACCACGCTGACCGTCGCGGTCACCGACGCGGCGCTGGAAGACGCGGTCCGTGCGGCCGGTGCGACCCCGAAAACCGTCGCGCGGAACGCTTCTCAGCTCGACTCGGCGAAGCTTTCGTTGGACGCCAAGGCTTCCAGCGCGCCGAAGGCCGTACCCGGCTGGTACGCCGACCCCATCACGAACTCGGTCGTCGTCCTGGCCAACGCGGGCGGAGAGGCCGCCGCGAAGTCGTGGGCGACCGCGTCCGGTGTGCCCGCCGACGCGCTGCGCGTCGAGACCAGCTTGGAAACCCCCGTCCCGCTGATCGACGTCATCGGCGGCAACGCCTACACCTTCGGTTCGGGCCGGTGCTCGATCGGCTTCTCGGTCGAAGGCGGCTTCGTGACCGCCGGGCACTGCGGCACCACCGGAACACGCACCTCGAACCCGAGCGGGTCCGTCGCGGGCTCCAGCTTCCCCGGCAACGACTACGCGTGGGTTCGCGTGGACGCGGGCAACACCCCGCGAGGACTGGTCAACCGCTACCCGGGCACCGTGCCGGTGGCGGGTTCGCAGGAGGCCGCGGTCGGTGCCTCGGTCTGCCGATCCGGCTCCACGACCGGCTGGCACTGCGGCACCATCCAGCAGAAGAACGCCTCGGTGACCTACCCGCAGGGCACGGTTGCCGGACTCACCCGGACCAATGCCTGCGCCGAACCTGGCGACTCCGGTGGTTCGTGGCTCGCGGGCGACCAGGCGCAGGGCGTCACTTCCGGTGGCTCCGGCGACTGCACCTCGGGTGGCACGTTCTACTTCCAGCCGGTCTCGGAGATCCTGAGCGTCTACAGCCTGCGCCTGGTGACTTCGGGCTCGAATCCGCCGTCCAGCACCACCACCACGCCGACCGGCCCGACGACGTCGAACCCACCCTCGGGGACTTGGGCGGCGGGCACCACCTACGCCGCGGGTGCGACGGTCACCTACGGCGGCGCTTCGTACCGTGCCCTCCAGGGGCACACCGCTCAGGTCGGCTGGGAGCCGCCGAACGTCCCCGCCCTCTGGGCGCGCTCCTGACCACCTAGCCGTCCGGGGCACACGCAGGGGTGCACCGGACCCGAACCGCCCCCGACGTCGTCCGTGCGTCGGGGGCGGTTCCCTTTCGGGCCCGCGTCAGTGCAGGACTTTCAGCCCCACCACGCAGGCCACGATCCCCATGATCAGCAGGATCTTGGCCAGTGACGTGGTTTCCGCGCCGGACCACATGCCGTAGCCGACGGTGAGTGAGGCCCCGATCCCGACCCAGACCGCGTAGGCGGTGCCGACGGGGAGGTCCTTCATCGCGTAGGCGAGGCCGACCATGCTCGCCACCAGTGTGATGCCGAAGATCACCGACGGCATCGGCCGGGACAGGCCGTCGGATTTGCCGAGGGCGGTGGCCCAGACGGCTTCCAGAAAACCCGAAACAATCAAAACAAGCCAGGACACGACGCGCTCCCAGAGTGCCGTCTTGTCGCTGGCCGGGTACGGCACCCACTCGTCCGGGGACCTCGATCACGAGGTTCCTTCCTCAGGGTCGCACACACCACGCGCCAGGCGCCCGCCGGTTTGACGAGAATCACCATCTCGCGCCGGATGACTGAGGAATCCGTTGGGAGAGAACGATGTTCTGACGCATTCCAAGTTCGCCGCCGCGTCCAATACGGTGCCCGGCCGGGCCAGGAATCCGGCGCCCGGCCGGGCAAAGTGGTGCCTCCTTGGCGGACCGCACTCGCGTGCCTAAAGACGTAACTCGCGTGCTCAGAGACGTAACTCGCGTGCTTAAAGGCGGAACTCGCGTGCTCAGAGACGTAACTCGCGTGCTCAGACTTCGCACACCGAGTTCGACATCCAGGCACGCGAGTTACGTGCTCAAGCACGCGAGTTACGTGCTCAAGCACGCGAGTTACGAGTTTGAGCACGCGAGTGCGGCCCCCGGGCCGGGCGCGAGGACTGGAGTGAAGGGGCGTGAGACGACTTTCGACGACGGCGAGTTCTCGATCGCCGTCCGATCCCGGAGTGAGCGTCAGCCCGACAGGAGGGTGCGGACGGTCCTGGTCACCAGGTCGACGGTGCGCGGGGGCGGGGCCTCACCGCGGTCGAGGTGCCGCCGGACGGCGGCGTAGGGCAGGTCCACCAGTGCCAGCATCAGTTCGTCGGTGCTCCGGCCGGTCAATGGCCGCAGTTCGCGGACGACCTTGGTGATCGCCGTGTCGAGCCGTCGGTTCGCCTCGTCGGCGCGGTCGCGGTCGGCGGGGGACCAGTCGTCGACGCCGAACGCCCGGTTGCCTTCGTAGAGCAGCTTCCCCTCGGCGGGATGGGCCCGGCACCAGCGGACCACCTGTGCCGCCGCCTCGATGGCGGCCTCCACGGGTGATTCCCGGTCCAGTGCTTCGAGATAGCCCTGCTGGAAGTCGGCCAAGGTGCGGAGCCAGACGGCGGCGAGCAAGGCGGGGCGGCCGGAAAAACGGTGGTAGATCGAGCCGCTCGGCGCGCCGACCTCGCGGGCGACGGCCGACATCGTCACCCCGGCGACCCTTTTGGCGGCGAAGATCCGGACGGCGGCGTCGAGGAAGTCGTCGGTGGTGTGCTGCGGTGGCCGCCCCATTTTCAGAGACTATCCTCTACTATTGTTTTAGGGGAAGGTCTCTAGAACTGGGAGGGCAAGATGCGCGTGTGGAACAGGCATTCCCGGATTCTCGCTGTGTCATCGGAACGTGTCGGCGAGCTGATCGACACACTGTCCGGCGAGGACGACCGGCTCTGGCCCGTCGAAGCGTGGCCGGCGTTGCGATTCGACCGGCCACTCGGCGTCCGCGCCACCGGCGGGCACGGTCCGGTCCGGTATTACGTCGAGACCTGCGAACCAGGGAAGTCCGTGCGGTTCCGGTTCACCGCGCCACGCGGTTTCGACGGCTTCCACGAATTCACCGTGCGGACAACGGAAGCGGGTGAGACCGAACTTGAACACCTCATGGTGCTGCGGCTCCGGCATCCCGCCTGGTGCACCTATCCGCTGCTATGGCGGCCGATGCACGACGCCCTGCTGGAAGACTGCCTCGACCGCGCCGAACGGGAACTCACCGGCACCGTTGGGACGCCCGCCCGCTGGAGTCCCTACGTGCGGCTCTTGCGGAACCTGATCTCCGGCAACAGGTTCTTCCGCTTCAGTGCGAACAAGGTTCCGCCGAGGAGTACGACGGCGATCAGGTAGCCCAGCGCCAGTGATACCGCACCGCCGTTGGCAGGCGGGAGCAGGACGGCGAACACCGCGCTGATCCCGGCGAGGATCCAGCGTCCGCGGTCGGTCGTGAGGCTCACCGCGAGCAGCGCGACCGTCCACAGGAGATACCACGGCTGCACGACCGGGCCGAGTACGAGCATCGCGGCGAAGGTCAGCCCCGCGCCGTACAGCGGATGCAGCTTTTCCTGGTAAGTGAGCCACAGCAGCCTCGCCCCGACGGCGAGGCCGAGGATCGCGCCGATCAGCGAGAACACCTTGATCGCGCCGTCGGTCAGATCCGCCCCGAAGATCTTGCCGATCCCGCCGGCCAGGAAGCCAAGTTCGTTGGTCGGCGCCATCCAGCTGTGCACTT
Organism: Amycolatopsis sp. NPDC051071; assembly: GCF_040682875.1. Taxonomy (NCBI): domain Bacteria; kingdom Bacillati; phylum Actinomycetota; class Actinomycetes; order Pseudonocardiales; family Pseudonocardiaceae; genus Amycolatopsis; species Amycolatopsis sp. NPDC051071. Next base: position 23,150 of record NZ_JBFBBY010000081.1, read on the forward strand.
GCCCGGAAACGCCGGAGAGCACACGGACCCAGCCGAAGCCGATCCCGGTGCCGACGGAGACCGCCACGGTGACCGCGGCGAATCCAGCCGGCAGGCCCAGCGCCACCGCGACCCGTCCGGCCGGGGTCGCCCGGCGGAAGAGGTCGATGCCGACGAACAGCAGTCCCGCGACGGCCACGATCTTGATATTCGCCGCCAGGCTCACCGCGAGCACTCCCGCCGCGATCAACGACGGCCGCGCCGCGCCGGTCTTCGCCGCGCCCATCAGGACGAGTTCCAGCCCGGCGACCATCAGCCCGACCATGAGCCCGTCGTTGTGCACGCCTGCCACGATGTGCCACAGCACCAGCGGGTTGAGCACACCCAGCCACAACGCGATCGTCGGCGAGACCCCGACGCGGCGCGCCAGCCGGGGGAGCGCCCAGGCCATGAGCACGATGCCCGCCAGTCCGAGCAGGCGGTGCAGCAGCAGCGTCGGGACCAGGTCTTCCCCGGCGATATGGGCGATCGTGCGTGCCTGCGCGACGAACGCCGGACCGTACGGCGCGGGTGTGTCCCGCCAGTAGTGGCTCACCGCCATCGTTACCGGCGAATCGGCGCCGAGTGCCTGCGCCGGGCCGACGAGGTAGGTGTCGAACCCCTTGGCCGCGATGACACCCTGCGCGAGGTAGCTGTTGATGTCGCCGCTGAACAGCGGGCGCGCGGCCAGCAGTGGTGCGCACCAGGAGGCCGCGATCCAGTACAGGCGTCGTTCCGGGAGACCGGCGGCGAGCCGTCCGATGCCCAGCCAGGACAGCACCAGGGTGGCCATCCCGAGCACACCGAGCGCCACCACCAGTACCGGCGGCAGGCCGATCCCGGACGTGACGAGCACCAGTACGACGATTCCGGTGAACCCCGCCCAGTGCAGTGTCCGGATGTTCAGCCCGGTCTTCTCCGGCGCGGGCAAGACGTTCTGCATGCGGTCAAACTACTCCAACCGCGAAAGCCGGTTCGGCCGATCGTCCTAGAAACCGCTTCTGGTGCTTCGGCCGCCCACGCGGCGGGTACCCATGACCTGGAAAGGCGGTGGTGGGCGTGAAGAATCGCTGGGTGCGCCTCGGCGTGTTCGTCCTGGCGGGTCTGCTGATCTTGGGTGCCGCACTGCAGTTCACGGGGCTGCTGTCGAAGCTCAACCCGTTCGAAACGTCCACTGTGGACCGTTCGCAGCCCGCGGTGCTGAAGGCCATGCGCGACCTCAGCCAGTATCACGCGGCCGTCGGTGACTACCAGGTCGTCCTCGACATCGAGAAGGACGTCAAGTGGGTGCCCTCGGCCATCGCCGGGGAGCGGACGCTGTTCGTGGCGGCGGGGTCGGTCGACGCCTACGTCGATTTCGGCCCGCTCGTGGAGAACGCACTGACCGTGTCGGAGGATCGGAGCACGGTCGAAGTCCGGTTGCCGGAACCGCGGTTGGCGAAACCCAACCTGGACAACGAACGCAGCTACGTCTTCGGCCAGGAGCGAGGTCTGATCGACCGGCTCGGGGCGCTCGTGTCCGTACCGCAACAGCAGCAGTTCTACGTCGCCGCGGAGAAGAAGATCACCGAGGCCGCGCAGCACTCGGGGCTGCTGGAGCGCGCCAAGGCCAACACCAAGGCGATGCTCACCGGGATGCTCCAGGCGCTGGGCTTCCGGGTGACTTTTCCGGCGGAACCGACGACCTGACGCGTCCGGATTTGTCTGAATGTGCGGAGCTTTGGCTCTTTCCTTGACGGGTGTCGTCGCGCGCTGGTGGGCTGGCAGGCGGCCACTGGGAGGTGCGGCGTCATGGTGACGAAGCCGAGGGACAACCTGACCTACAGCGAACCGATCGCCACCGGCGAGATCGCCGTCGACGCCGCGCCGGAGGTCGCGTACCGGCTCGTCAGTGACCCGGTCGCGATGGCGGAGTGCGCCGAAGAACTCCGCGCGGCCCGCTGGATCCGCGGCGCGACCGGGGCAGCCGTGGGAAATTGGTTCTCCGGCAGCAACCGGAACGGCTGGCGCCGATGGGTGACCCATGCCGAGATCACCGAAGCCGACCCCGGCAGCCGCTTCGCCTACCGGGTGCGCACCCCGTTCTTCGTACCGATCTCCCGCTGGCAATACGACATCACGGCCGACGGCGACGGCAGCCGGGTCACCGTGACGAACTGGTTGCGGGTGCCGCCGTGGTTCATCCCGTTCGCCATCTTCATCACCGGCCAGCCGGACCGCGCCGGGACCAACCGGGCCAATATCGCCACGACCCTGCAGCGGATGAAGGCCCGGGTCGAAGGCCGGGAGTGGCGGTCCGGGCGCTGACCGCTTGCGGCTCGCCGCCAAGAGACTGATCATGAATCGTTGCGTGAAAGTCATGTTTTACGCACTGAATCACCGGGCCGCGTGTGTTTTGCGCAATGATCAGGGCTTAGCGGTGCAGTGAAATAGCGGATATCGTCGTCGGCATGAAGGTCGCCGTCCATCAGGGCCCCTACGCCGAACTGCCCGCCGCCGTCACGGCGTCCGGCGCCGACCTCGTGGTCGCCGCCGAAATGATCACCACCGGCTACCATATCGGCGCCCGCTCCCATGAGCTCGCCGAACCGGCCGACGGGCCCACCGCGGCCCGGATGTCCGAGCTGGCCAGGAAGACCGGCGTCGCGCTGGCCTACGGCTATCCCGAATCCGACGGTGCGCGGGTCTACAACAGCGTCCAGCTGATCGACGCGGGCGGGCACCGCCTGGCGAACTACCGCAAAACGCATTTGTTCGGCGACATCGACCGCTTGTGGTTCGAACCGGGCACCGAAGCGGTCGTGCAGGCCGAACTCGGCGGCGTCCTGGTCGGGCTGATGATCTGTTACGACGTCGAGTTCCCCGAGCTGGTGCGGGCGCACGCCTTGGCCGGGACCGAACTCCTCGTGGTGCCGACGGCGCTGATGAGCCCGTACGAACTGGTGTCCGACACGCTGGTGCCCGCGCGTGCCTACGAAAGCCAGCTGTTCGTCGTCTACGCGAACCGCTGCGACACCGAACAGGAACTGACCTACTGCGGGCGATCCTGCGTCGTCGCCCCGACCGGCGAGGTCCTCGCCCGCGCGGGTGGCGGACCGGAGCTGATCAGTGCCGACGTCGACAGCGCCACGCTGCTGGCTTCCCGCGCCGAGAACACCCACCTGACCGACCGCCGCCCCGAGCTGTACCGAGGACTTTCCGCATGACTTCCGCCGTCCCGACCGCGATCCACCACGAAGAACCGGCAGGCAGGCCGATCACCATGTTCGGCCCCGATTTCCCGTTCGCCTACGACGATTTCCTCGCCAATCCGGCCGGGCTCGGCTCGATCCCGGCCGAGCGCCACGGCACCGAGGTGGCGGTGATCGGCGGCGGCCTCTCCGGCATCGTCACCGCGTACGAACTGATGAAGCTGGGCCTGCGCCCGGTCGTCTACGAGATCGCCGAGATCGGCGGCCGCCTGCGTACCGTGAACTTCCCCGGCTGCCCGGACGACCTCGTCGCGGAAATGGGTGCGATGCGTTTCCCGCCCGCGTCGACCGCGTTGTTCCACTACATCGACAAGGTCGGCCTGGAGACGACGCCGTTCCCGAACCCGCTGGCGCCGGGAACGCCGAGCACCGTCGTCGACCTCAAGGGGGAGAGCCACTACGCGCGCACGGCGGACGACCTTCCCGCCGTCTTCGGCAAGGTCGCGGCCGCCTGGGACAGCACGCTGGCCGGGCAGGCGGCGTTCACCGAGATGCAGACCGCGATCCGCGACCGCGACGCGAAAACCGTCAAACGGCTGTGGAACGCACTCGTGCCGCGGCTGGACAACCAGACGTTCTACGGCTTCCTCTGCGACGCGCCCGCGTTCGCCTCCTTCCGCGACCGCGAGATCTTCGGCCAGGTCGGCTTCGGCACCGGCGGCTGGGACACCGACTTCCCGAACTCCATCCTGGAGATCCTGCGGGTCGTCTACACCGGCGCCGACGACGAACACCGCAGTATCGCCGGCGGCAGCAGGCAACTTCCCTTGCGGCTGTGGGAGCACGCGCCCGAGGACCTCGCTTTCTGGCCTGCCGGAACGAGTTTGAGCTCATTGCACGGCGGAAACCCGAACCCCGGTGTCGCCCGGTTGCATCGCACGGCACCGAACAACATCACGGTGACCGACACCGAAGGCCGCGTCCGCACGTATCCGGCGGCGGTGTTCACCGCGCAGGGCTGGATGCTGCTCTCGAATATCGCATGCGACGCCGAGGTGTTCCCGATCGACCACTGGACGGCGATCGAGCGCACGCATTACATGGCGTCGTCGAAGGTCTTCGTCCCGGTGGACCGACCGTTCTGGCTGGACCCCGACCCGGAGACCGGCCGCGACACGATGAGCATGACGCTCACCGACCGCATGCCACGCGGCACCTACCTGCTCGGCGAAGACCCGGATTCCCCGGCGGTGATCTGCCTGTCGTACACGTGGGCCGACGATTCGCTGAAGTGGCTCCCGCTTTCGGTGTCCGAACGGGTCGAGGTGATGTTGCAGTCACTGCGGGAGATCTACCCGGGCGTCGACGTCCGGCGGCACATCATCGGCGACCCGGTGACGGTGTCCTGGGAGGACGAACCGCATTTCATGGGCGCGTTCAAGGCGAACCTGCCCGGCCACTACCGCTACCAGCACCGGCTGTTCACGCATTTCATGCAGGACGGCCTGGAAACGCGTCACCGCGGCCTTTTCCTCGCGGGCGACGACGTTTCGTGGACGGCGGGCTGGGCGGAAGGCGCGGTCCAGACGGCGCTCAACGCGGTGTGGGGCGTGCTGCACCACCTCGGTGGCGCGACGGATCCGGCGAATCCGGGACCGGGTGACGTCTACGACGACATCGCGCCCATCGAACTCCCGGACTGAGCGCGGCGCTTCAGCAGCCACGCCGTGCCGAGGACCAACAGTGCCCCGGCGACGGCGCGATCAGCGGGCGAACACGACCTCAGTGCAGCGCGGCGGGGGACTCGGCTTCGGGGATCAGCAGGCGGGGTGCTCCGCCGCCGTCCGCGGGTACGGCCCAGACGTCGGAATGGCCGGGTAACCGGGGGAGGGCGTAGCCGACGGTGTGGTCGTCGAGCCACGCGGGCTGGTCGTCGACGGTCCTGGTCTCCGCGAGCGGTGACGTGGTGCCCGCGGCGAGGTCGAGCACCGAGATCCGCCAGCCTTTCCCGGGATCGCCGTCGATGGCGGACTTGTACGCGATGCGGGTTTCGTCGGGGGACAGCGACGGGCATTCGACGTTGTCCCGCAGCGTCCGGACGGTCTTCGCGGCCGAGTCGCCTTCGACGAGATAGCGGTGCGAGCCGGTGGACATGGTGGCGTAGAACCGGCCGGGCCGCTTGGTGAAGGTGACGCCCCAGAAGTTGACGTCCGCCGCCCGGTACGGCTTGCCGTCCACCGTCACGGCGAAGTCCTCAAGGGTGCCTTCGACGTCATCGGTGGTGAGGTCGAGGGTTCCGGCGCGGGTGGAGAACCGGCCCCCGTTGTAGGAGTCCCCGGTGACGAACACCGTCCACGCGAGACGGCGCCCGTCGGGCGAGACCCGCGCCCGGTTGGGCACACCGACCAGTGGGATCTCCTGCGTGACGGCGAGACGGCCGTCGAGGACGGCCAGCTGATAGGTGCTCAGGCCGGGCTCCGGGCGCAGGCAGATCCCGGTCCCGCCCGCCGCGTACACCCGGGCGCAGGACAGCGTCGAAACCGCCCGCGCGCCACCCGGATCGGCCGTGGCGACGCTGGAGACGTGTCCGCGGTCGGCGTCGGCGGTGCTGCGGAACAGCAGCCGCGGCCCGTCGAGGGTGACCGCTCCGCTGGTGCCCGCCGAGGCCGCGTCCTGGTTTCGCGCTCCCGCGACACCGACGTAGATCACGGCGGCCGCGGCCAGCGTGAGTACTCCGGTGACGGCGATCAGGACGCGGCTTCGGGTGTTCACGGTGAGGCCTTCCTCAGAGCAGTCGAAAGGATCCGGTTACTGCCACACACTCGTGATCGGCGACTTGTTCGCCGCGTTGGCGATACCCGGCAGGCTGAACGCGGCCTCCATCGTGCGCAGAATCGAATAGTGGTTGACGGATTCGCTGTAGCTGCCCGGCTTCACGTGGGCGCCGTAGAACGCGGTGTAGATCTGGTTCACCGACGTCCCGCTGTCTTCGTCGAAGTTCACGATCAGCAGGCTGTTGTGTGTTTTCGCCCACTGGGCGTAGGCGTCCAGGTTCTTCTTCAGCCACTTGTCGCCCGTGTCGACCGGGCAGTCGTGCATGTCGCTGCAGAGATCCGGCGTGACGAAAGCGACGTGCGGCAGCTTCGTGAAGTCGCTCGGGAACGACGAGAACCGTTTGTTCGCCGAAGCCGGGACATTGCTGAAGCTCACCCAGCTGTTGTGCTTGCGGGCGTACTTGTCCTTCGTGCAGCCCGTGTAGCCGTCGGACGGCATGCTTTCCGCGTAACCGGTGAACGTCTTGCCGATCCCGGCGAGCTGGGAGGCGATGTTCTCCTTGTTCCCCAGGTCCTGGCACTTGTTGCTGTCGACCCCGTGTGTCGAACCCGCGAACTGGGCGATGTAGTTCGGCTGGCTCGGATGCGTCGTCCCGTACGACTTGGTGAACTTGGCGCCCTGCGAGGCGAGCTTGGCGAAGTAGGGCGCCTTGGAGCTGCCGTTGATCTCCTTGTAGTCCTTGTTCTCGAACATCACCAGCACGATGTGGTCGAAGGCGGGCACCTTCGACGCCGTCGGCTGTATCGCGGCCGACACGGTGTCCTCGACCGACACAGTGTCCTCATGCGACACGACGAGGGTCGCGGCCACGCCCGCCGCCGCCACCGCGGCGAACGCGATCCGTTTCCAGAACATGAAACCTCCTGGGAAAGAGTTGAAACCTTGACGACCGGCCCGCGGGTTCAGCGGCGCTCCGCGGACGGTGACAGTGTTAGACATCGGATGTCTTGAGGTGCATCTAAACCGCACGAGGTGCGATAACCCACCAAGGTCGCCCGACTGGAGCAATCCAGCCCCGGGAAACCGAGCCAAAACCGGCATCCGGTGGCACGAAACCGTGCAAACCTCCTGCTCGGCCTTGCGTGAAGAGCGGCGGGAATAGGAACTTATCGCAGTTTCCTGATTCAGCCGGTTGACGACCCGGCGTCGTCGTACCGGCTACTGGGTAATCCGGTCGGACCTTTGGTTAAGCTCGACGGCGTGAAGCCCGTTTCGTCGCGACCCGCCGGATACACGATCGAAGAACTTTCGGCGGTAGCCGGCATGTCGGCGCGCAATATCCGGGCACATCAGACGAGAGGGCTGCTGCCGCCGCCGATGCGGCACGGCCGGTCCGCTTATTACGGCCAAGTTCACCTGCGGCGGCTGGAACGCATCACCCTGCTGCAGAAGCAGGGCTTCAATCTGGCCTCCATCGCGGCGACGCTCGGCACGGTCACCTCGGACCGGGAGACTGGGCGGCTGGACGAGGCGATGGCCGATATCGCGCGTGACCAGCCGCTGCTCTTCGGCTCCCTGGAGCGGCACGGGCTGCTCGGCAGGGACGAGGCCGGGGCGGTCACGATCGCGCGCCCGGCGGTGTCCCGCGCGGTGTCGGAACTGGCCGGGGCGGGGATCCCGCCTGCCGTGGCCCTGCGGTTGCTGGGCAGGTTCATGGACCGGGTCTCGCCGGTGGCCGAGACGCTGGTGGGTGTGTCCGCCGAGCAGCTGGCCGCGGACGGTGGCTCCTCGGCGGCCCAGACGGCCTGTCTCGCCGAGGTTCTTGTAAGCGCTTTCAGAACCGCGGTGGAGAACGCCGTCGAACTCACTTTTCCAGGCTCCGATCGGGCGGCCTGGGCTCGTTGATGAAGGACATTCACAGAAGTTCGGAGGAGGCGACCGACGGCACTGCCCGCAGCCGCTCCAGCAGCGCCTCGACCTCGGGTTCCGCGATCAGGACGGCGCACGTCATGCTGCTCTCCCGGACTCCGTCGCGGACGTCGACGGACAGTTCGTGGACGAGGCAGCCGAGTGCGTCGATCAAGCCGGGGATCTGCTCGACACCGCCGACGAAGTACGTGGCGATGCGGCGGCGGACCATCAGCGACGAGCGGGTGGCGGGAAGCTGGAACGAAGCAACGGACATCGTGGTCTCCAAAGACGGGAGGACAGGCCAAGAAGGGCCAGGTCCCGGGAGAGGCCACGGGGGTCGCCGGACTGCGCGCCGGCGACCTGGTTTCAGCCGACGCGCTGGACTACGAGTCGAAACGACGTCGAGTGCTGCACGGCGCCAGGCTAACACGCCGCCGGAAGTCACGAAAGCCGCAGCCGGGCACCTTGTTCGCGGACGTGCGCGGCCGAGCCGCAGTCCAGGTCGAGTTGCCGTCGCCGTTCCGCGACGAAGGCCCGCCCGAGTGCCGTCCGGTCCGAAGCGGACATTGTGCGCCGGAGTTCGTTCAGCAGTCCGCGTTCTTCCGAGCGGATATGCGCGTCGACCGAATTCTCCAGCGATGACAACGCTTTTTCGGCGTCGGCGGATTCCAGCACCGCCAGGAACTCCTCGGCGAGACCGTTCTCCGTCGCTTCAGGACGGACGATCCGCTCGGTCGCGGTGGCATGAGCGACCAAGAGCGCCGACAACTCCGCGATCAGCGCCTGCCGATCGGCCTCGTCGTTGCGGAGGTCGCGGAACAGCTGCTCGAACCGCCGGTGGTCGGCCAGCACGACCTCGACCAGGTCGGAACCCGGCGGGGCGGCGGACGGACCCGGCCGCATCCAGCCGCATCCAGCCGAAGGTCAGTTCCACGGCCTGCCGCCAATGCGCGTATTCGCTGTCGCGCCGGGCGGGGTCCATCGACGGCAGCCATTGGCCCGCGCGGTGCCAGTTGCGCTCGCGGGCATCGGCGGCTGGTTCAAGGCAGCGACGGCTCGTGAGTGATTTGGGTCGTTCTAACGACCCAAATCACTCACGACTCAGAACCGGCTGACGTGCTCCGTCACCCACTGCGCGAAGGTGCGGGCGGGGCGACCGGTCACCCGCTCGACGGTGTCGACCACGGTGCTCGCCTCAGGTGGCGGCGAGGAGTGCCAGCCGACGACGTACTCGGCGTCCGCCACCGAGACGCCGTCGGCCAGCAGCCGGTCGATCGCCTGTTGCCGCGTGATCTGCTCTAGTCCGATGTCGCGGCCGAGTGCGGCGGCGAGGATCGCGATCCGTTCGCGCGTGGTCAGCGATTCCGGGCCGGTCAGGTTGTAGACCCGGCCCGAATGCCCGTCCTCCACGAGTGCGGTGGCGGCGACGGCGCCGATGTCGCCCTCGTGCACCACCGCGCTGGGCAGGTCGAAGGGCTCGCGGACCACGTTCCCGGCGCGGATGGAGTCGGCCCAGGTCAGGGCGTTGGACATGAACTCCTGCGGTTCCAGCCGCGTCCATTCCACGCCGGATTCCGCCATGGCCTGTTCCGTCGGCCCGACGTAACCACCCCAGACGATGGTCATCCGGCGCACGCCCGCGTCGACGGCGCGCTTGACCAGTTCGGCGCCGACGTCAGCGAAGCCCGCTGTCACGGTGATGTGCAGCTTCGTGACGCCCTTCAGTGCGCCGCTCAGCGTTTCCGGCGCGGTGTGCGTGCCCTCGACCAGTTCCACGCCCGCCGGGAGCCGGGCGTCGGCGGGTTTCCGGGTCAGTGCCCGGACGCGTTCCCCGCGCCGGACGAGCTCGGCCACCACATGGCGTCCGGTGTTCCCGGTCGCGCCTGTTACCAAGACGGTCATCGTCTACTTCCCTTCGTCTTTCCGCGAAGGTAAAAGCTCAAGTAAGGTGGAAGTCAAGAGGGCGGCCGTCGGTGCTCAGTGGCCGGGTGACGTGTCAAGCCTTAGTTCACGGCAGAAATTAACGGACGCCGTACCTGTTCGAAACTCTTGACGCCGCCGTCCGGTCCGGTGAGGATCGGCCGGTCCCCACTTCCCGCAGAATGGACCAGACCATGGCCAGACGTCCTCGCACGCTGTCCCGTGCGCGCCGAAGTCCGCTCGTCGCGTTGATGAGCCTGACCCTGCTGGGCGGGGTCGTGGCTGCCGCGCCGTCGGCGAACGCGGCCGAGCGGCCCGTGATCGGGAAGCCCGCGCTCGACCGGGACGGCTGCGCCAAGATCGAGAAGAGCCTCCCTGCTCTCGCCGACTGGCCGAAGGTCGAGAGCCGGTTCAAGGGCAAGGCGAGCGACGAGTCGCGGATCGCCCAGATCCTCCAGGGAATGACCCTCGAGGAGAAGGTCGGGCAGATGACGCAGCCCGAGATCGCCGCGATCACCCCCGACGAGGTCCGCCAGTACTCCATCGGCTCGGTCCTCAACGGTGGCGGTTCCTGGCCGAACAAGGACAAACACGCGTCCCAGCAGGACTGGCTGAAGCTCGCCGACGCCTACTGGAACGCCGCCAAGACCAGCCGGACGAAGATCCCGGTGATCTGGGGCATCGACGCCGTGCACGGCAACAACAATGTGTACGGCGCCACCGTCTTCCCGCACAACATCGGCCTCGGCGCGGCGCACGACCCGTGCCTGGTGCGTGACGTCTCCGCGGCGACGGCCCGGCAGATCCGAGCCACCGGCCAGGACTGGGCGTTCGCGCCGACGCTGGCGGTCGTACAGGACGACCGCTGGGGCCGTACCTACGAAGGTTTCTCGGAGGACCCGCGGATCACCCGTGCCTACGGCTACGAAGCGCTCAACGGCCTTCAAGACGGCTCGATCAAACGCATCGGCTACAACGGCGTCATCGGCACCGCGAAGCATTTCATCGGTGACGGCGGCACGCTCAAGGGCCAGGACCAGGGCGTCAACCCGGCGTCCGAGGCCGAGATGATCAACGTCCACGGCCAGGGTTACTACGGCGCGCTCGCCGCGGGCTCCCAGACCGTGATGGTGTCGTTCAACAGCTGGACCAACGCCGAACTCGGGATCAACGAAGGCAAGCTGCACGGCAGCGACAAGGCGCTCAACCAGATCCTCAAGGGCAAGATGGGCTTCGACGGCCTCGTCGTGTCCGACTGGAACGGCATCGGCCAGGTTCCGGGCTGTACCAACGCGTCCTGCCCGCAGGCGATCAATGCCGGTATCGACGTCGTGATGGTCCCCGCCGACTGGAAGGCGTTCATCACCAACACCGTCGCGCAGGTGAACAGCGGTCAGATCCCGGTCGCGCGCATCGACGACGCGGTGACCCGCATCCTGCGCGTCAAGCTGCGCGCAGGCCTCTACGAGTCGCAGAAGCCGTCCGACCGTTCCTACGCGAACTCCGACCAGGCCCTGCGGGAGACCTGGCTGGCGCGTGACGCGGCTCGCTCGTCGCAGACGCTGCTGAAGAACAACGGCAACGTACTGCCGCTGAAGCCGAAGTCGAAGGTCCTGGTCGTCGGCAAGAGCGCGGACAGCATCCAGAACCAGACCGGCGGCTGGACACTGAGCTGGCAGGGGACCGGTAACACCAACGCCGACTTCCCGAACGCGACGTCGATCCTCACCGGGCTCAAGCAGAACCTCGGCGACGTCAACGTGACCTTCGACGAAAAGGGCGACACCGACCCGGCGGGCTACGACGCCGTCATCGCCGTCATCGGTGAGACGCCATATGCGGAAGGCGTCGGCGACCTGACCCGCAAGACGCTGGAGGCCTCGAAGCTCTACCCCGAGGACCTGGCCGTGCTGGACAAGGTCCGCGGCAAGGGCGCTCCGGTCGTCACCGTGTACGTCGGCGGCCGTCCGCTGTACATGAACAAGGAGATCAACCGCTCCGACGCGTTCGTGGCGGCCTGGCTGCCCGGTACCGAAGGCGGTGGCGTCGCCGACGTGCTCGTCAAGGGCGGCTTCAAGGGCACCCTGCCGTACTCGTGGCCCAAGAGCGCCTGCCAGACGCCGTTGAACGCCGGTTCGGCCGGGTACGACCCGCTGTTCAAACTCGGCTACGGACTCAAGACCGGTCAGCGGGTCACCGTCGGGCAGCTCGACGAGACCGCCGGCCCGGTGACCTGTGGTTCGACCGGTGGCGGCGGGACCGCGACCGAGGACCTCGAGGTGTTCAACCGCACCGATGTCGCTCCGTACAAAGGTTTCATCGGCTCCGCGGAGAACTGGGGCGGCACCGAGATCGGCCCCGACGGCGCCGCTTCGCACGCCGAGATCACCGTCGTCCAGACGGACGTCAACGTGCAGCAGGACGGCCTGAAGCCGACCTGGACCGGCACCGGCCCGGCGCAGCTCTACTTCCAGAACCCGGCCGGTACCAACGATCTGCGCGGCTACCTCAACGCGGACGCGGCGCTGGAGTTCGACACCGTCGTGCACGAGGCACCGGCCAATCGGACGGTGATCAGCATGCACTGCGTCTACCCGTGCTTCTCCGAGGTGAACGCCACCAAACTGTTCACCGACCTGGCCGGTGCGCCGAAGTCGACGGTGAAGATCCCGGTGTCGTGCTTCGCCAACGGGCTGGATCTGGAGAACGTCAACACGCCGTTCCTGGTGTACACCGACGGCCGGTTCTCGGCTTCGTTCGCGAACGTGCGGTGGGTGCCGAAGGGGGCTCAAGATCCCGATGCCCGGCCTTGCTCCAGTTTGAGCTGACCGGCGGGGGTTCTCGCGCGCGTGTCATGAGGGGTGGGCGGGGGGGAAGAAAAAATAAAATGTGGGGCGAGAAAAAAACCCCCGGGCGGCCCCCCCCGCACCAGGCGCCGGAGGATTAGAGG
>NZ_JBFBBY010000082.1:0-35079 GCF_040682875.1 Amycolatopsis sp. NPDC051071
CGTACCTGACGTTCCCCGAAGTACATGAAGGCCCCCTTGCTTGCGTCAGGCGCAAGCAAGGGGGCCTTCATGTACTTCGGCATCGCCGCCGGGGGCGTGAGCACGGCGGCGATGACCCGCCCAGTCGTTCTAGAGTTTGCGTCCCACCAGTACGCCGTTGGCGCCTTGGCCGTCGAACGGGGTCACCCCTTCGGACTTGAGCCCGAACTCGTCCATCCAGCCGGAGTACTCCGCCGCCGTGTAGTTCCGTCCCCAGGTTTCGACCAGCATGTTCAGGCTCATCAGCGCGGCGGGCGCCGGTCCGCGCTTGTCGTCATCCACAAAGGACTCGGTGATCAGCAGTACGCCGCCGGGCGAGAGCGCCTCGGCGCAGGAGCGAAGGATCTTCCGCGCGTCCTCGATCCCCCAGTCGTGCAAGATGTTGGACAGCAAGATCGCGTCGTAGCCTTCGGGAATCCCGCCGACCTCGAAGAAGTCACCGCTGGCGAAGTCGATTCGATCAGCGAGACCGGCGTCGGCAACCCGGGGCTTGGTCAGTTCGCAGACGAACGGCAGATCGAAAACGGTGGCCCGCAGATGCGGATGGCGACGGCACAGCTCGATGTCGTACGCCGCCCCGCCACCGCCGACGTCCAGGATGGCCTTGATTTCGCTGAAGTCGACGGACTCCGCGAGCTGTCCGGCGGTATACGCGGACAAGGAATGCATCGCGTCCCAGAAATGCTCCTTGACCACCGGGTCGTTGGGCTGGAACAGCGACTTCTGGGTTTTCACGTCCCAGGTGCTCGGGTGGTTGCCTCGCAGCGACTCCTCCATCTTGAGGTAGGCCGGGTATTCGTGTTTGTCCACCAGGGTCACCCAGCCGCCGAAGTACCGTGGCTTGCCCTTGACCAGGAACTCCTCGGACAGGGGAGTGTTGCCGTAGGCACCTTTTTCGTCCAGCCGGAGCAGGCCCAGCGAGACGCAGGCGGTCAGGAGCAGTTCCGCGGGACGCTCGTGGATGCCGTGCCGGGTAGCGAATTCCGCCAGGCTGATGGTCTTGCCGCCGTCGAGTTCGGTGAACACCTCCAGTTCGGTGGCGAGGGCGAGACTCTTGAAGGCGTAGACGCCCAATGTCAGGTCCATGAGTGGTGTGGGTGAGATGGATGTTGCCATCGATTCCTCCAGTTTCTCCGGTGTCCTGGGTGGCTCGGGACGGCTCACGTTCACCGCGGTGCGCGGCCGTCCGCCGGGGGAGCGGTGCTCAACGACTTCGTTCCGTGCCGTTTCCCGAATTCCTCGCGCAAGACGGGAACGACCTCTTCGCCGAGAAAGTCGAGTTGCTCCAGCACGGTCTTCAGCGGCAGCCCGGCGTGGTCCATGTTGAACATCTGCCGCTGGTAGTCCCCGAAGTATTCGCGGAACCGCAGCGTTTTCTCGATCACCTGTTGGGGACTGCCCACCGACAGCGGTGTCTGGGCCATGAAATCCTCGAGTGAGGGGCCGTGCCCGTATACCGGGGCGTTGTCGAAATAGGGCCGGAACTCCCGGACGGCGTCCTGGGAGTTCTTGCGCATGAAGGCCTGCCCGCCCAGTGCCACGACGGCCTCCTCGGGGGTGCCGTGTCCGTAGAGGGCGAACTGCTCGCGGTAGAGCCCGATCAGCTGCTGGAAGTGTTCCTTGGGCCACAGGATGTTGCTGGCGAAGAAACCGTCGCCGTAGTAACCGGCCTGCACGGCGATCTCCGGGCTCCGGATCGACCCATGCCAGACGAAGGGCGGCACCCCGTCCAGTGGCCGGGGAGTGGAGGTGAAGTTCTGCAGCGGAGTCCTGAACCGGCCCTCCCAGTCCACTTTCTCTTCCCGCCAGAGCCGGTGCAGCAGCGCGTAGTTCTCGAGGGCGAGCGGAATACCCTGCCTGATGTCCTTTCCGAACCAGGGATAGACCGGCGCGGTGTTGCCGCGGCCCAGTACCAGGTCGACCCGGCCACCCGAAAGGTGTTGCAGCATCGCGTAATCCTCCGCGAGCTTCACCGGGTCGTTGGTGGTGATCAAGGTGACCGCCGTGGAGAGGATGATCTTCTCCGTCCGGGCGGCGATGTACCCGAGAAGGGTGGTCGGCGAAGACGGGACGTGCGGCGGGTTGTGGTGTTCCCCGGTCGCGAAAACGTCGAGGCCGACCTCTTCCGCCTTCAAGGCGATGGTGACCATCGACCTGATGCGTTCCTGCTCCGTCGCCACGCGGCCCGTCGTGGGGTCTGGTGTCAGATCACCGACGCTGTAAATCCCGAACTGCATGACGCTCCTCCCCGCGGGTGGTACTCGCGGCACTGGCTGTATGTGGCGTGGTGCCGCGCAACGGGGGAGGTGCGCCAGGTGGAAAGTGAAGGCGGGATCAGCCGCCGGAACCCGCGCGCGCGCCGACGGGGTCGTCCGTGCGGGCACCGGTCACGATCGCGTCGAGCAAGCCGGGGAAGCGCGCGTCGAGATCCTCGCGGCGTAGCGAGAGCAGGTTTTCGCGGCCGGAGGCGAGTTGCCAGATGACGCCGCTGTCGCGCAGTACGCGCCAGTGGTGCGTCATGGTCGATTTCGCCGTCACGCCAAGGACGTTCAGCACCCGGCTGCAATTCTGTTCCCCGCCGGAATCCAGCAACCGGACGACGGAGAGCCGCAAGGGGTTGCCCAGCGCGGAAAGGACGCCGTCGATCCGAATCTGGTCTCGCTCGGGATGGCGGTAGTTCATAGTTTGACTGTACCGGAACAGTCAAACTATGAGGGCGCTGTTCCGCTGGCGCGAGAAGTCTGGCGGGGGTCACGAGCTGAGCTTGCCAAACGGTACGACGATACGCAACTATACGTACAGTACGAGAAAAGTCGTACACTCACGAACGAGACCCACGAAGGGCGCATTCACATGGCCATTTCATCCGCGCAGCAGGGCGAGACCCACGGCGGAACCAAGCGACGGCTGGGCTGGATCCTGGCGTTGCTGGCCCTGGCCCAGCTGATCTACGCGCTGGACCTCAACATCGTGTTCGTCGCGCTCCCCGAAATCGGCTCGGATCTGGGTTTTCCCGGCCAGACCCAGCAACTGGTGGTCAGTGCCTACGTCGTGTTCGCGGGCGGATTCCTGCTACTCGGCGGACGAGCGGCGGATCTGCTGGGCCGTCGCCGGATCTTCGTGCTGGCGCTCGCTCTCTACGCCGTCTCCTCGTTGGCGGGCGGACTGGCGGGCAGTCCGGCCGTCATCATCGTCGCCCGCGCCGTTCAGGGGATCGGCGGCGCGTTGTTGCTTCCGTCGACGCTCTCGTTGATCAACACCCTGTTCCCCGAAGGTCCCAAACGGAATCGGGCGCTCGCGGTCTGGGGTGGCGCCGGCGCCAGCGGTCTCACCATCGGTGCCTTGCTTGGCGGGGTGCTCACCGAGAATTTCGGCTGGCCCGCGGTCTTCTACGTCAACGTCCCGCTCGCCGGGCTCGTCGCGTTGGCCGCCTTCTTCGTCATTCCACGCGATCCGGCACGTACCGAACGTCGTAAGTTCGATCTCCCTGGCGCGCTCACCGTCACCGCCGGTGCCACCTTGCTGGTCTTCGCTCTGGTGCAGGGACCCGAACTGGGCTGGGGGAGTCCGCTGGTGGTCGGCGCGCTCGTGCTCGCCGTGGCCTTCCTGGCGATCTTCGCCATCGTGGAGGCGCGCAGCAGTGACCCCCTGATGCCGTTCCGGGTGTTCCGCAATCGCAGTCTCACCGTCGGCATGACGGTCACCTTCATCTATATGGCGACTTTCGGCGTCCTGCCGTACTTCCTCACCGTCCTGCTGCAGAGCGTGCACGGCTACAGCGCGCTGCAGACGGGACTCGCGTTCCTGATCCCGTCCGTCGCCATCGCGAGCGGTACCCAGCTGGGTGAGCGCTTCGCCACCCGGATCGGAAACCGGAACACGCTGGTGATCGGTTTCGTGATCGGCATGATCGGCACCGTGGCGCTCGCTTTCGGCTTCGACGCCGAGGCCGGCTACGGAGCGCTGATCGCGGGGCTCGTGGTCTCCGGCGTGGGCCAGGGCATCGTCTGGACCGCCATGTGGATCGCCGCCGCGACCGGAACGGCGGCGCATGAACAGGGTGTCGCCAACGGTATCGCCTCCACGACCCTCAACATCGGCAATGCCATCGGGCTGGCCGTGTTCACCGCGCTCGCGACGATCGGCATCGGGGGCGCGACCGGTGACGAACTGCGTGTCGCGACCGCCGACGGCGAGTTCGTCGTGGTGCTCCTGACCGCGGCCGGGATGGTCCTCGGCTTGCTGGTCACGTTGACCCTCCGGCAGAAGACCGTCGCCCCGACGGAAAGTGAGGAGATCCTCGCGGCCCGCTGAGCGTCCCCACGCGCGGGCCGCGCCCCGGAAAGGGTCGCGCGCGGGACGCTCCCCAACGTCCTGCGCGCGACCCGTCCACGTCAGGTCAAGAAGCGGCCTGCCGCGAGGAGTGGGGTACCGGGTTTTCTTCCGCGGCGGCATCGAGGATCGAGTCGAGCAGGCCCGGGTATCGGGCGTCGAGGTCTTCCCTGCGCAGGGACAGCAGGGTTTCGCGTCCCGCGGGCCGCTGCCGGATGACGCCACTGTCGCGTAGCACCCGCCAGTGATGGGTCAGGGTGGACTTCGAGATGTCGGCGCCGAGCTGGAGGCCCACCGCTCCGCAGGCGTGTTCACCGCCTTCGGCGAGAACCTGGGCGATGATGAGCCGGATCGGGTTGCCAAGAGCCGACAGGACGTTCTCCATCCGGATCTGGTCAGTGGTGGGGTGCCTGCCGATCATGCGGCCAGTGTAGACACTCCGATTCGACGCGCACGCCCGTACGGCCGCGGGCACTGTCCATCGCTACGAATGTACGTTAAATTACGTACCTAGCTTCGTTCGATCGCATTGCCACCTGGGGAGGAAAAATGCCTGTCGCCGCGGAGGATTTCACCCGCACCTTGACCAGAGTTCCCGCGCCGGTGACCGTGGTGACGACCGTGGACCACACGGGCCGTCGCCGGGGGTTCACCGGCAGTGCGTTCAGCTCACTGTCGCTGGACCCGCCACTGATCCTGATGTGCCTGGGGAAAACGGCCAGCACGCATTCGGCGTTCGTCCACTCCGGCCACTTTTTGGTCAACGTGCTGGCTCAGCATCAGGACGAGATCGCGCGCCGGTTCGCGGAGTCGGGTGTGGATCGTTTTCTCGCGGGGGACACGACGACGGCGGAGCTGGGTCTCCCCGGGATTCCCGGCGCGGCCGCGCGGATCGGTTGCACGACCCACGCGGTCCACGACGGCGGCGATCACAGCATCCTCATCGGCAGGGTGGAGGTCGTGTACGCCGGCACCGCCGAACCACTCGTGTACTGCGATCGCGGCTTCGCCCGCCTGACGACCGCGTGAGCAGGCTGCGCGTGGCCGTCCTCGGCACCGCCCACGTCCATTTGCCCGAGCATCTCGCGGTCTTGACCGGTGACGAGGAGACCGAACTCGCCGGTGTGCATGATCCCGGTTCCCCGGACGGGCCGTCGGTGGCCGAGATCCTGAGTGGTGCGGACGCGGTACTGGTCGGCGCCACGAACGCGGAGCGGCCCGGCCTGGTGCGTGAGGCGCTCGCGAGGGGGCTGCCCACCCTTGCCGAGAAGCCGTTGGCGGGCACGGCGGCCGAGGTCACCGAACTCGCCGCCTTGATCGGCCGCGGCCCGGCACCGGTGACGACGGCGATGTTCCTGCGTTGTGTGCCCGCGTTACGGCGCGTGCGGCGGTTGATCGCCGATGGTGCCCTAGGCACACTCTTCTCCGCGCATACCCGGTTCACCCATCCCGGGCTGCTCGACGGCTGGTTCACCGGCCGCACGGGATGGCTGGCCGAACCCGAGGCCGGTGGCGGGTTCGCGGATCTGGGTATTCATCTGTTCGACCTGCTGCGCTGGTTGCGGCCAGGGGCGGGGCTGGACGTGGCAGGCGTCCGGCTGCGCCGGTCCGGCATCCACCACGCCGACGTCGGCGGCGTCGCGCTGCTCGACTGGGACGGGATTCCGACGACCGTCCACTCGGGATGGATCTCCCGGCCAGGCGGATTCCTTCTGCGGCTGGAGGGCTCGCGGGGATCCTGCACGGTCGACGGCGGTACTTTGACGGTCCATAAAGGATCGAAGGTGGTGAGTCATGGCGCCGCGCCCGCCGCGGGGGCCGCGGTGAGCGCGTTCCTCGGGCAGGTCCGCGGTCGTGCGAGCTGGGACGCGCCGACACCGGCGGACCTGGTCGCTTGCGCGAAGCTGCTCGACACGGTCGTCCCGGCTTGACGGGTCTCCCGGCGATTCCCCGGGCGCCTTCGGAAAGCCACCCGGGGAAATCGCTCACCTGCGGAAGTCCACGATGGTCTTGAGATCGGTGGTGTGCCGGTAGTTCGTGAAGATGTCGACGAGTTGATCGTAATCGTCGAAACTGCAGACGGTGGACAGCAGCGCCTTGCCGTCGACGACCCCGGTGAGCAGCAGATGCATCGCCGAGGTGATGACGTTCGCGCTGTGGTGCATCGGAAACGCGCTGACATCGAACGGCGCCGAACGGATCGTGATCCCCTTGGCGAGCATCAGCCAGGTGTCGAACTTCTGCATTTCCTGCGAGGCGCCATAGAGCACGTAGCGTCCCTTCGCGACGAGTTTGCGCATCGCCATCCGCCGAGGATCCTTGTCCTCGTCGATGTTCTTGATCGTGGGAAGAGTGTCGAAGACGTAATCGAAAGTGCTTTCCTCGACCAGTTCCTCGAGTTCGTCGGGCGTGTAGGCGCGATCGGAGAAATGCTCCTCCGCCATGGTGTTCCGGTGAGGATTGAGATCGACCGATACCACCGAGTGGGGCGCGAGCAGTCGTTTCATGATCCGGCCCGCGATGACACCGATCGGGCCGGTGCCGAGCACGAGGATCTTGTCGCCGATCCGCGGCGGGTTGGTCAGGATCGATCGGAGCGCGCCGGTGGTCGGCTCGATGAACGAGCATTCCAGGTCGTTGAGCGCGTTCGGGACCTTCACCGCCGCCGCCCGGTGGTCGTCGAGAAAGTTCCGGTCGGTCCAGAACACGTCCTCTTTGACCTGTCCCGAAAAGATCGGCCGGAGGGTGCGGTACTCGGCGAAACCGCCGAAGTCCGTCTGCCCCCAGTAGACGACCCGGTCACCGGGCTCGATGTCGGCACCGTCGTAATCCGGCCCGATGTCCACCACCTCGCCCAGGTATTCGTGGCCGAGGATGATCGGGTATTCCGAAGGGAAGAGGTGGCCTTCGAAGAAAGAGATGTCGGTGGAGCAGATGGACACACAACGCGTCTTGAGCAGTAGTCCGTCGTCGGGGGTGGACGGAATGGGGATTTCCGCCAGTATTGTCTTCCGGGGGGCGATCAGCTGCACGGCTTTCATCGTGGGCATGAGGTTCCTCGGCTCGGTAGCGGGACATGATCGGATCGTCGCCAGGCGGGACGGACACGGCAAAAGCCGTCTCGTCATCGAGTCGGTACGCTCGCTCAGCGTGAGTGGAGAATCAGCGGCGGACGAGAAGTTCGCCGCCGAGGAGGTACTGCCCCACCATCTCGAAATGCGTGTGGGACAAGGTGATGTGCTTGACGGCCGAACGGACGTCGCGCAGGCTCCGCTCCAGCCTGCTCGTGGCGTACAGCGAACTCGTGCCCGCCAGTTGATAGGCGAGATCCACCGCGGCCATAGCGTGCTCCGCCACGGCGGCCGCCGTGAGCCGGACCAAGGCGGTCAGCGCCTTCCCGCCGTCCTCGCCCCGCTCGGTGACCTGCGAAGCCGCCTCGGACAGCAGAACGCGAGCCGTGTAGACCTGCATTTCCATCCTGGCGAGCTTTTCCTGCACGGTGTGGCTCGCCGCCAGCGTGCTCGAAGCGCCGGCCGGCGTTTTCGAGGTCGCCAGGCTCTTGAAGGTCTCCAGCGCGTCCTGAGCGATGCCGAGCGCGGTCGACGAAGAGGTGAACGGACCGAAATCGAAGTAGCTGACCGGGTATCCGCGTGAAGGCCGGTCGGCGGGCGGGTGGTGCATCGCCGCACCGTCCACGGTGAACTCCTCGGGGACGAAGACGTCCTCGAGCGTGTAGCTGACGCTGCCGGTTCCCCGCAGTCCGATCGTGTACCAGTCGTCTTCGAAGTGGACCACATCGCGGGGTACGAAGAGCATGCGGATGACCGGAGCGCCCGCCACCTTGCGCGGGATTCCGTTCTCGGTGATCAGCGCCGCGCAGACCAGCCAGTCGGCGTGTGCCGATCCGCTGGCGAACGCCCATCGGCCGGTCAATCGGTAGCCGCCTTCGACCGGTACCGCCTTGCCGGACGGATTGACCCCGCCGACGACCAGCTTGTCGTGCTCCCGGAAAAGAAGAGAGGCGGTACTTTCGGGCAGATAATCGGACAGTCTTCCGATCGCCCCCTGTACGCCCATTTGCCATGCTATCGACGCGTCCAGCCTAGCCAATGCCTGGACTATTCCCATTCCGACGACGAGGGGAACTCCGCCACCGCCGAAGGAGCGAGATATCCACATTCGATGAAAACCCTGCTCTCGCAACGCATCCACTACCTCAGGGGCAGTGGACCGATCGTCTTCCGTTGAATTCCGGTGCTGGATGATCACCGGCGCGATCTTGTCGAGTCGCGCTGTCCATTCGGCGTGATTTTCGCTGATACCCTGAAGAACGGGTAAACCGACGGGTACGGCATTCATTATTGCCCCCACGCTCATTGAGTCCCCCGACTCGAACTCCCCAACCGTACTAAGCTACGTGAACTATCGTACAGACGATGTCGAGTATGCGGTAAGAGCAATGGGGCGCGCAAGCAACATCCAGTCGGTCCAAAGTGATGTACATCACATGACCAAAGGGGAAGATTGCCCTCATCGCCGACCGATCGTGCGGACGGGGTCATGGTGCGCGAAGCGTTGTGGCACAGGGGTTCGGGTGACCGCTACGACGATTCGGGACCACTTTCGGGGCGGACTCGACGGGTGCCGGACCGGGCCGAACGGGCACTTGATCTTGATTCGTGTTCGGCGGTTCAGGAGGTTACGGAAAGGTCATCGGTTCGACTCGGACGGCAAATTTTCCGACGAACCTCATCATGCGGTCCGATCGCCGGAATTCTCGAATGGCCCCGAGGTCACGCCGGGGATGACCCCCTCGCGACGATATGCCGCGCGAGAGGCCGATGGCGCCTTTCGCCTGCCGGGGACCGATCTCCGGCCTGGACGTGCTCGGCGGTCAGGACGCGATCCGGACGGTTTCGGGTGCCTCGGCAACCTGCGGCGGCGCCACCCTGGCGGGCAGGAGCAGCGACGCCAGCGCGATCAGCCCGGTCAGCGCCATCGCGCGTTCGACCAGCCCCAGCGGGATCGCCTGCCACCACGGCCTGCCGCCGTTCATCGAGACCACGATCGCGCCGAGGATCACGCCGAACCAGGCCAGTGCCGCCACCGCGAGCATCCTGGTCACCGCGCGGCGAGCGGGGGAGGAGGGGAAGACGGCCTTCGCGGCGAACCAGACGGCCAAGGGCAGGCAGACGAAGGCCACGACGCTCGCGATCCGGTGCACCGTTCCGCCGGTGCTCGGCCCGATCGCCCAGTTGTTCTTGGGGAACGCCACGATCGCCACCAGGCTCACCGTCCAGAGTGCGCAGAAGATCGAGGCCGCGGACAGCGCGGGAAGGTGCCTGCGGCGGATCAGCACGCCGAAGCCGATCGCCGAGCCGAACGCGACCAGCAGGACCGCGACGTCGAAGATCCACTTGTTCTCGCTGAGCGCGTATTCGCTGATGGTGCGGCGGACCGGGCTGATGTCGCTGGTGGCGGGGAGCACCTGCAGTAGCAGGATCAGCAGTGCTCCGCCGGCGACCGAGGCCACAGCGGCCAGCAGGGCCAGCGGGGACCTGGTGGTGACCTGGGACGTCGTCATGGTTGAAAGGTAACCATCCAACCTGAAGGTTTTCTTAGGCCAACCTGTCGGAATCGACAGGAAAGTCCCAATCGCCGGCGCACATCGTGGTGATCGTTCCGGCACGGTCGGTGAGATCGTTGGGCCGAAAGGGGTGTACGCGACTTGTGGCGGGTCCCTCGGGTGGGGTCGCGGGTCTAGGGTCTCGCTACCGGTGACCTCACCCGGTCACCGGACTGTCCAAGGAGGTCAGTCTGTGGGGTATTCACCAAACCGGCGAAGAGCGGGATGGACGGCGGCGACCCTGGTGCTCGCCGGCACCTTCGTGGCACTTCCGTCGGCCACGACGGCGGGGGCCGCGGACAACGTGGTACGAGCCAATCAGGCGGTAGCGCGTTCCTGTTTCGCCACGTTGCAGAAGCCGGGTACGGCAGGCACCGACCGGCGTGAATTCACGTCCACTGTGGACGGTCTGCTGCAGGCCCGCCTCGCGCCGCGCGGCGGGAACGAGGGCGACTGGGACCTGGCGGTCTTCGACAAGGCCAGTGGCGCCGTCGTCGCCGCGTCGGCCGCGTTGCGCAGCCACGAACTCGCCGAAGGATTCGTGAAGAAGGACCAGAAACTGGTCGTGCAGACCTGCCGCTACGACGGGCAGACGCGCGACGCGGTACTGGGAGTCGACTTCCTCGCGCTCACGCCGCAGGGAACGCCCACCGGCGCCGCGCCCGCGCCGCAGCGCGCCGAACTGGTCCGGGTCGAGACCCCGGCCAAGCAGGACAAGGACAAGCTGCTCCGGCTCGGCCTCGACGTCACCGAGAAGGCCGACGCCACCGGCGTCCAGGTCGTCCTCGCCAACGACACCGACCGCAAGACGCTGGCGGACAACGGCTTCAAGTCCAAGGTGGTCGACGCCGACCTTTCGGCGAAGTCGATCCAGAACGCCAAGACCGACCGCGAGTACGCCGCGAAGACGGCGGGTTCCACCCTGCCGTCCGGGCGCACGAGCTACCGGCACCTCTACGACTACCAGTTCGAGATCAAGGAACTGGCCCGCAAGAACCCCAAGCTCGTCACGGCGTTCACGCTGCCGCAGCCGACCTGGGAAGGCCGCGACGTCATCGGCCTCGAAATCGCCAGCGACGTCAAGAACATCACCGACGGCAAACCCGTCAACTTCACCATGGGCGTGCACCACGCCCGGGAGTGGCCCGCCGGCGAGCACGCCATGGAATGGGTGATCGAGCTGGTCAAGGGCTACACCGCCAACAACCCCGAAATCCGCGGTCTGGTCGGCCGGACACGCAACATCGTCGTGCCGATCGTCAACGCCGACGGTTTCGAAATCTCCCGTGAGGCCGAGCCCAAGGGCGACTTCTCGCGCTTCGACTACGAGATGAAGCGCAAGAACTGCAACGTCAACGACTCGCCGAAGGAGTTCGCGACCGGCGTCTGCAAGGCGAACCCCGGCGGCCGTGAACGCGGCACCGACCCGAACCGCAACTACGCGGGCTTCTGGGGCGGCGCCGGCGCGTCGACCCTGTGGCGCAGCGACACGTTCCGCGGCTCCGGCCCGTTCTCCGAGCCCGAGACGCAGAACATCCGCTCGATCGTGTCGAACCGCCAGGTGACCAACCTGATCACACTGCACACCTTCTCCAACCTGGTGCTGCGTGTCCCGGGTGTCGCCGCCGTCCGCCCGCCGCTCGACGAGCCGGCGTACAAGGCTCTCGGCGACAAGATGGCCTCGCGCAACGGATACACCAGCCAGCCGTCGTGGGCGCTCTACGACACGACCGGTTCGACCGAGGACTGGTCGTACTGGGCCACCGGTGGCTGGGGCTTCACGTTCGAGATCGGTGACATCGAGTTCCACCCGCCGTTCCAGAACGGTGTCGTCGCCGAGTACACCGGCGTCGCCCCCGCGGCGGGCGCCGGCAAGGGCGGCAACCGGCAGGCCTTCGTGGACATGCTGGCCAACACCGCCGACCCGGCGGCACACTCGACGCTGATCGGTACGGCGCCGAAGGGCTACCAGCTGAAGCTGCACAAGACCTTCCAGACGCCGACCGCGCCGGTGGTGCAGCCGGACGGCTCGACGAAGCCGCCGATCTACGTGACCGACAACCTGAACTCGACGCTGGGCTCCACCGGCGGCCGGTTCGCGTGGTCGATCAACCCGTCGACCCGCCCCTACGTCGCGGGCCGCTACGGCCGCGAGCCGCAGGGACCGGCGCAGGCTTCGATCCAGGTCGCCAACCCGGCCGGGGTCCCGGCGGTCAACGCCAACTACCCGACGGACCCGACTTCGGAGAGCTTCACCTTCCATGTCGACGGTCTCCCGAAGGTGGACAACGGGAAGTTCAGCGTCGACGTCAAGTGGGCCAGCCAGGACACCGACTGGGACCTGTACGTCTTCGACTCGGCCGGCAACATGGTCTCGTCGTCGGCGAACGGTTCGACCACGGAAGAGCACGCGATCCTGTACGACCCGCCCGCCGGGGATTACACCGCCGTGCTGGTCAACTTCGCACAGGCCAGCCCGTCCACTGTGGACGATTGGACCGGCGGAGTGTCGTTCCAGTCGCCGATCCCGCCGACCTACGGCCCCAAGGAGGCGTACCAGCTGACCTGTACGTCCCCGAAGGGCAAGCTCGTCGGCCTCGCGGACGTCTACATCGACCGCGGCCAGACGGTCGACGTCGGTGAGGTCTGCACCCGCTCCGCGCGCGCCGCGAAGGAGCGCTCGGGCCGGTAGTTTCCTCACAATCCGCGGCTGGTCCAGGGGGTCGTGAGTGGCGATGAGGGGTAACCCTATTTGCCACTCACGACCCCGCCGGACCCTGGGCTCTCTGTGACCGGCTTGTTCGCGGGGTTGGCGGCCAGAGCGAAGGCGTGACTCGCGTGCTTAAGGGCGTAACTCGCGTGCTTAAGGGCGTAACTCGCGTGCTTGAAGACGGATCTCACGTGCTGGACGCCGAACTCGGTGTGCGGGGTCTGAGCACGTGAGTTACGCCTTGAAGCACGCGAGTTACGCCTTCAGGCACGCGAGTTACGGCTTTAAGCACGCGAGTGCGGTGTCGCGCCACCTCCGGCGCCACCTCGCCCGAAGGCGCCACCTTTGCCTTACCTGTCAATAGCCTTCCTTGTCACTCACGACTCTCTCCAAAGCCGCGCAAAGATCCCAAAACAGACACTCGCAGGTCGCAAGTGTCCTTTGTGGATAGTCAAGGGGCTTCTGGTCCTGGGTCCCTCAAGGAGTCCTTCACGGACTTCAGGCCTGTCTCAAGAGACCGGGCTCAGGCGGTGCCGGCGACCCGGTCCCGCACGAGCCGCATCGTCGCCGAGTCCACTGTGGACGGCTCCGCCGAAAGCCAGCCGCCGATCTCGTGCAGGAACTGCTCCGGCGTCATCGGCGGCGCGGGTGCGCGGTCCTCGTGGTCGGTGGTGACGTCGCCGGACCGGCTCGGGTACACGATCATCGCCCCCCGCAGTGCGACGCCGGGCAGGATTCGCCGGTATTCGGCGAGGCTTTCGGGCAGTCTTGTCCCGCCGCCGCGGAAGGCGCGGCCGTTGCGCAGCAGGCGATCGTCGTCATCGGTTTCGTAGTGCCCCGGCAGCCACAGCTTCGATTCGATGAGCACGAGCCGCTTCCCGCACAGGACAGCGTGGTCGACGTCGGCGAACACCGAGTCCGGCCACGAAAGGCCGTGGAAGATCCGGGCGCCGGGCAGGCGGGTCAGGTAGCGCTCGAGCAGGTCGGCGGTGAGGCGTTCGGCGAGCTCGTCGGGTTCGGTGCCGGGAGTGCCGAATACGCGTTTCTCGCCGAATTCGGCGGCGAACCGGTTCCTGGCGCGGGAAGCGGCGAGGTAGCCGCGTGCGAGCCGTTGCACCAGCAGGGCGGTTCCGGCGGTCAGGATCAGCCAGACGATCAGGGTCGGGGCCGAGAATCCGACGCCGGTCAGCACCGGCAGCAGGACCAGCACCATACCGCCGACGGCCGCCACGACCGGCGTATGCCCGGGACCACGCCGTCTGCCGTGGCGCACGCGGTGGTCCTGTGCGGCGAATTCCCACCATTCGAGGTCGTCCGGGTCGATCACGACCGGCTCGGGGGCATAGCCGGGTTCGTCGCCGAAGCGACGTCTCGGCCGCGGCCGGATCGGTGCCAGGACGGAGCGCCCGCCCGCGTCGTAGCCCGCGCGCCGCAGTGGATCGCTGAGCGTGTCGTAGGCCTCGCGGACCAGCTGGAACGTCAGCGCGGAGCCGCCGGCGTCCGGATGGTGTGACTTCGCGAGCCGCCGGTACGCGGTCTTGATTTCGGTGTCCGAGGCGGCCTTGCCCACGCCGAGCACTTCGTAGTAGTCGACTTCTGGCACGGG
This sequence comes from Amycolatopsis sp. NPDC051071, assembly GCF_040682875.1. Lineage (NCBI taxonomy): Bacteria > Bacillati > Actinomycetota > Actinomycetes > Pseudonocardiales > Pseudonocardiaceae > Amycolatopsis > Amycolatopsis sp. NPDC051071. The sequence continues at coordinate 14,314 of NZ_JBFBBY010000082.1, forward strand.
CGGTTCACCTCCAAAGGGCCGGGCCGCAACACTATTCGGCCGCAGCCGTCGCGCCGCAACCACCTCCGCGGCGCGTCGGGGTGACCTCGCGGGCATACTGTTTCGCTTGTGGTGGAACGAGGTCCACCGCTGATGCGTCCTGGATATCGTGGAGATCGACAGGGCACGGGGAAGGACGACGGTGGGAGATCCGGTTACGGGCACGGCCGCGGGGGTGCCGTTCACCGCCTTGCCGCCATCAGCCGAGGTCAGCGGCCCGGCACCGGTGGTGGTCGCCTGGCATATGATCGACGCGCCCCGCACCGACGTGGCGTTCGCGGCCGCGTTGCCGCTGGCCGGGGTGCCCGCGTGGCGCGTGTACCTCGGGATGCCGTTGTGCGGCGCGAGAATGATCGACGGCAGCATGGACGCGGTCGTCGAACGGGCTCGCCGTGACGCGATGCTCGCCTATGCCGACCCGATCGTCGGGCAGGCCGCGCTGGAGTTCCCCGCCGCCCTCGCCGAGCTGCGCGAACGCCTCGGTTTCGACACCTCCCGGATGGCCGTCGTCGGCGGTTCCCTCGGCGGTGCGGTGGCGCTGACGATCCTGGCGACCCGCGAGATCCCGGTGCGGGCCGCGGCGCTGGTCAACCCGGCCGTCCGCGCGCGTTCGCTGGTGGGTGTGGTGGAAAGCTTGCTGGAGCAGCCGTATCCATGGAACGACAAGGCGAACGAGGCGGCGGATCAGCTCGACTTCGTCGCACGATCGGGTGAAATCTCCGCACGGGAAACGCAGGTTCCGCTGGCGGTCGTCAGTGGCGAGGAGGACTTCCCGTCGTTCCGCGAGGACGCCGCCGACCTCGTTTCCGTGCTGCGCGGGCATTACGCCACACCGGACGACGTGGTCCTCGCCCGGGTGCCAGGGCTCGCGCATGCGCTGGCCGACGTTCCGGGTATCGAACCCGCGCCGCAACTCCCGATCGCGAAGACGGTCGACGACGTGGTCACCGATTGGCTGATCCGGCATCTGGGCTGATTCAGCTGATTCAGCAGGCGGTGGGCGGCACCGACCGGGCGGGGCCGAATTCCAGCCGCAGCTTGTCGGTCTTCGGGACCACGAAGGCCACCCCGCCGCCCGCCCACCAGTTCGACGGCACGAACACGTACTGGCCGCCCGACTGCAACAGCAGTTTCAGCCCGGTGTACCGGTATTTGTAGGCGGCGTCGGGATCGGCGCACTTCACCTGCCGGACACCGCCCGCGGTGAGGTTGAGGCTTTCGGCGCTGTAGATCGTCGCGGCGGGACGCGTGGCGATCTGCCCCTCGGTCTCGAAGGCGCGCCGGATGCCAACGCCGCTCGAATAGTCGCCGACGGCCCAGAACAGCCCGATGCTGACCAGTACGTAAGCCAGGACGAGTTCCAGCGGGCCGGACCGCTGCGCGGCCGTCACTTGGCGCCAGGCGAAGAGCACCATCAGCACGCCGAGCGCGAAGCCGAGTCCAGGCAGACCGAGGTGGTCACGGAACGGCACCGGGTGCAGTGCGATCAGCACGGTCGCGACGATCAGCGCGACGCCGAGTCCGGCAGCGATCGGGGTACAGATCCGGAGCAGCCGGGCCCAGGTGTCCTCGGTGAGCCGGTTACGGAGAAACCGGCTCAGCATCAGGAAGCCGAGGACCGCGCCAGCCGTGCCCGCCAGCGGCAGGAGCACGCCGTCGACGCCGCGCGCGAAGATCTCGTCCGAGGTCTGCCCCAGCAGTGTGTAGTGGACGCGGAAGTAGAGAAAGAACGTCTGGGTCTCGACGAGCCCGAAGAAGTAGAGCAGCGCGGTGAGCAGGGTCGTGTTGGCCAGCACCGTGCCGACCAGCTTGAGTGCCTGCGGAGGCCCAGGATCGGGCTCGGGTGCCTTCGCCCCGGGTCTGCGCAGCCCGCGCCTCGCGGTCATCCGGACGTGGTCGCGACAGGTTGCTCGCTGGTCGAGACCGGGCTTTCCGAGGTCGTGGTCTCCTCGGTGACCTCGGGTTTGCACGCGACGGCCTTGATGGTGACCGTGCCACCGGGTTTGACCGGCGAGTGCGTGATGCTGGTGATGCACTCGCCCGATCCGGTGATCACGACTTTCACCCCGCACAGGCCGTGACCGGGGCAGCCGTTCCTGATGTCACCCTCGATCTCCGCTTTCGCGATCGCGGGGGAGGCGCCGAGCCGAGTGTGGTCGTAGATGATCGGGCTGCCCGGCACTCCCGGCGGGTCGGAACCCTCGGTATGCCCGCCACCTCCACCTGACGACGCTGACGACGCCGACGGCCCCGAAGACGCCGAAGCCGTCGGAGCGATCTCCGTGCTCACGCCGCTACCGGTCAGATCGCCCGGCGCGGTATCCCGGGGCGCGGACGCTCCGCCGCAGCCCGCCGCGAATCCGAGTGCGGCGATCGCCATCGCCGCGCTGAACAGCCGTTTCATGGACCTCACCGTCCCTGGAAGACACCCTTCTGGGTAAGGACGCGGTATCAGGGCTCCCTGATACGTCCCGGGTTGGTCCGTTCGGGGGTATTTCGCGGATTGCGCCCTTTCGGGCAGTTCCGGGCGGACGGGGCATGACAACTTTCCGGACCGGCCTTCCGACACGCTTCAAAATATGTTAAGAAACTTTACTAACTAATAGGGAGGCGCGTTTTGAGTTCACCCCCGCAGCCGGGGCTCGAGCGGAAGATCGGGCCCCTGCAGGCGACGGCCATCAACATGACCCAGATGTGCGGCATCGGCCCGTTCGTCACCATCCCCGCGATGGTGGCGACCCTCGGCGGCCCGCAGGCCATGTTCGGCTGGCTCATCGGCGCGCTCATCGCCCTCGCCGACGGCCTGATCTGGGCCGAGCTCGGCGCCGCACTCCCCGGCGCCGGCGGTACCTACGTCTATCTGCGTGAGGCGTTCGGCTCCCGGACCGGCAGGCTCATGCCGTTCCTGTTCGCCTGGAGCGCGGTGCTGTTCATCCCGCTGATCATGTCCACCGGCATCATCGGTCTCGTCCAGTACCTCGGATACCTGATCCCGGGAGTCGCCGACGATGGCGGGACGACCGCGCTCGGCAAGGTCATCGGGCTCGGCGTCATCGTGCTGGTGGTGCTGGCGCTTTTCCGGCGGATCGGCGAGATCGGGAAGCTGACCACCGTCCTGTTCGCGGTCATGCTGTTCGCCGCGCTTTCGGTGATCGTCGCGGCCTTCACGCGTTTCGACGGCGCGCAAGCGTTCGCCTTCACGCCGGGCGCGTTCTCGTTCGACGGCGGCGCCTTCTGGGCAGGCCTCGGTGCGGGCCTGATCATCGCGATCTACGACTACCTCGGCTACAACACCAGCGCCTACCTCGGCGGCGAGGTGCGCGATCCCGGCCGGACGCTGCCGCGGTCGATCATCTTCTCGATTCTCGGCATCATGAGCCTGTACTTCCTGCTGCAACTGGGAGTGCTGGGGTCGATCCCGCTGGAGGAGCTGAAGAACGCGACATCGGTCGCGTCGACCGTGCTGGAACAGGCGTGGGGGACGGGCGCGGCCAAGGTCATCACCGTGTTCATCGTGATCGCCGCGGTCGGTTCGGTGTTCGCCGGCCTGCTCGGCGGCTCGCGGGTCCCGTTCGAGGCCGCACGCGACAAGGTGTTCCTGCCGGTGTTCGCCAAACTGCACCCGAAACTGAACCTGCCGACCGCCGGGGTGCTGACGATGGGCGTCATCGCCGCGATCGGCTCGCTGTTCACCCTCACCGCGGTGATCAACGCGGCGGTGACGGTGCTGGTGCTCGTCCAGTCGCTCGCGCAGGTCGCGGCGATCGTGGTGCTGAGGCGACGGCGGCCGGAGCTGAACCGGCCGTATCGCCAGTGGCTCTACCCGATCCCGACGATCATCGCGCTGCTCGGCTGGGTCTACATCTACTTCTCCGCCACCTGGCTCTCGATCGGGCTTTCGGTGGGATGGATCGCGCTCGGCGTGGTGGCGTTCCTCGCCTACGCGAAGGCGGAGCGCGTGTGGCCGTTCGGGCCGAAGGGAATTCAAGAATCGTTCACAGGGGCGGAAGAGGGGATCGGGAAGTGACGGGGGAAGAGCTGATACTGGGGATCGACTTCGGTGGGACGAAGGTCGCGATCGGGCTGGCCGACAGAGCCGGGAGCCTGCTGGTCACCCGGCGGCTCGACACCGACGCACAGGCGGGTGCCGGACAGGTGGTGAGCCGCGCGCTCGCCGCGGCCCGCAAACTGCTCGCCGACGAAGGCGCCGCCGACGACCTCGCCGCGATCGGCGTCGTCAGTCCCGGCATCGTGCTGGAGGACCGCATCCTGCTGGCCCCCAACGTGCCGGGCTGGGAGCAGCTGCGGCTGCGGGAACTGGTCGCCGAGGAGTTCGGCGGCGTCCCGATCGCCGTCGGCACCGACGCCAAGGCGGCGGCGCTCGCGGAATGGCGATGGGGAGCGCTCGCGGACGCCGATCCGGCGGTGTTCCTCTCCTTGGGGACCGGGATCGCCGCGGCGGTACTGGTCGGCGGCCGGCTGCTGGCCGGCGCGAATGGCGCTGCGGGAGAGATCGGGTACAACCTCCTCTCGCCGCAGGACACCGACGGTTTCGCCGGCGGAGCGGCGCCGCTGGAAGAAGCCGTCGGTGGGCGTGGGCTGGGCGGCCGGGCGAGTGTGCTGCTCGGCCGCCCGGTGACCGCGGGTGAGCTGTTTGGCCTCGCCAAGGAGAACGCGCAGGCGAAGGAACTGGTCACCGCCGCACTCGACGAACTGTCGATGCACGTCGCGAATCTCGCGATCACGCTCGATCCGCAGCGGATCGCCGTCGGCGGGGGACTGGTGCGCTCGGCCGACGTCCTGCTGCCCGCCCTGCGGGAACGGCTGGCGCAGGCCGTCCCGTTCCCGCCGGAACTGGTGTCGGCGAAGTTCGACCAGGACGCGTCGCTGCTGGGTGCGATCGCGCTGGCGCTGGGCGCCTAGCTCGATCACGGACCGAAGCCGCCGGGCCTTCCGCTAGATCCGATCTAGCGGAAGCCCGGCGGCTTTCTCGCGCCTGAGGGGTGAGGCGAGAGGAGGTCGGTCATGAACAAGATGCGAGTCGCGGTGATCATCGGCAGCACTCGCGAAGGGCGGGTGGGGGACGCGGTCGGCAAGTGGTTCACCGGCCGCGCGGACGCCAGGGACGACATCGTCCTCGACGTCCTCGACCTCGTCGACTTCGCTCTGCCCGCGGCGCTGCCGGAGCAGGCGACCCCGGAGATGAAGCGGTTCGCCGCCAGGGTGGACGACGCCGAGGCGTTCGTCGTCGTCACCCCCGAGTACAACCGCAGCTTCCCGGCGTCACTCAAGCAGGCGATCGACTGCGCCTACGACGAGTGGCGCGCGAAGCCGGTCGGCTTCGTCTCCTACGGCTACCGGTCACAGGGCCTCCACGCGGTGGAGCAGCTGCGCTCGATCTTCACCGAACTGCACACCGTGACGATGCGGGACACGGTCGCCTTCAACCTCCTTGACGGGACTTTCGCCCGCGACGGCACCCCTTTCGACACCGACGGGCAGGGACAGTCCGTGACCACCCTGCTCGACGAACTCACCTGGTGGGGTCTCGCCCTGCGCGAAGCACGCACCGCTCGTCCGTACGTCTGCTGAAAGCTTCTGAAGGGAACAAGAAAATGAGTGAACTGGCCATCGAAGCCTCGGGGCTGGTCAAAGTGTTCGGGGAGAACCGGGCGGTCGACGGGATCGACCTGAAGGTCCCCGCGGGCACCGTGTACGGCGTCCTCGGACCGAACGGCGCCGGCAAGACCACCGCGGTGAAGATGCTCGCGACCCTGCTCCGCCCCAACGGCGGGGAGGCACGCGTCTTCGGCAAGGACGTCGTCCGCGAGGCCGACGCGGTCCGGTCCATGGTGAGCTTGACCGGGCAGTACGCCTCGGTCGACGAGGATCTGACCGGGACCGAGAACCTGGTGCTGATCGGCAGGCTGACCGGGCATCGCAAACCGGCCGCACGGGCACGGGCGGAGGAGCTGCTGGCGGCCTTCGGGCTGACCGAAGCCGCGGGGCGGCAGGTGAAGAACTACTCCGGCGGGATGCGGCGGCGGATCGACATCGCCGCGAGCATCCTCAACACCCCGGACGTGCTCTTCCTCGACGAGCCCACGACCGGTCTCGATCCCCGCAGCCGCAACCAGGTCTGGGACATCGTGCGTGCGATCGTGCAGCACGGCACCACCGTCCTGCTGACCACGCAGTACCTCGACGAGGCCGATCAGCTGGCGTCCCGGATCGCGGTCATCGACCACGGGAAGGTCATCGCCGAAGGCACCAAGGGGCAGCTGAAGGCCTCGGTCGGCGCGGGCGCGGTCCACGTCCGGTTGCGTGAAGCCGACCAGCGACCGGAAGCCGAGGCATTGCTCACCCGGATCCTCGATGCGCAGGTGCAGCTCGAATCGGACCCGCTCGCGCTGACCGCCCGGCTTTCGGGTGACAGCACCCAGCAGGGCGCCGCCGAGCACGCCGCGCGCGCATTTACCGAACTGGCCCGCGCGGGCGTCGTCGTCGACACCTTCTCCCTCGGCCAGCCGAGCCTCGACGAAGTCTTCCTTGCCCTGACCGACCGCACCGCCACGCCTGAGGAGAGTGCAGCTTGAGCACCACAGCCGTCAAAGAGAACGAACCCGTCCTCGCGGCGCCGAAGCCCGAAGACCTCGCCGCCGTCCTGATCGCGAAGAACCGCCCGAAGCGCCCGACCGCGCTCTCGGCTTCGATCACCTTCGGGTGGCGCGCGATGCTGAAGATCAAACACGTGCCGGAGCAGCTGTTCGACGTCACGGCGTTCCCGATCATGATGACGCTGATGTTCACGTACTTGTTCGGTGGCGCGTTGTCCGGCTCGCCGACGGAGTACCTGCAGTTCGTGCTGCCGGGCATCATGGCGAGCAGCATCCTGATGATCACCATGTACACCGGGGTCGCGGTCAACACCGACATCGCCAAGGGCGTGTTCGACCGGTTCCGCACGCTGCCGATCTGGCGTCCGGCGGCGATGGTCGGCTACCTGCTCGGCGACATGCTGCGTTACCTCATCGCGGCGCTGGTGATCCTCGGTGTCGGCCTCATCATGGGCTTCCGCCCCGGCGGCGGGGTCGGCGGCGTGGCCGCGGCGATCCTCCTGCTGCTGGCGTTCTCGTTCGCGTTCTCGTGGATCTGGACGATGTTCGGCCTCCTGCTACGCAGTGAGAAGTCCGTGATGGGCGTCAGCATGATGGTGCTGTTCCCGCTGACCTTCCTCAGCAACATCTACGTCAACCCGGAGACGATGCCGGGCTGGTTGCAGGCCTTCGTCGACGTCAACCCGGTGACCCACGTGGTCGGCGCGGTCCGGTCGATGATGGACGGCAACTGGGACGGCGGCGAGATCACCTGGGTGCTGATCGCCGGGGCGGTCATCCTGGCGGTCTTCGGAACGCTGACGATGCGGCTCTACAACCGGAAATGAGCTGGGCGTGACCAGATCCCCTGGCGGCTCACAGCCGCCAGGGGACCTTGTCGCCGGGCGCGTACCGGCACGACGACCCGGTGGTGACCGACGCGCGCAGGTGTGCGGCCAGCACCGGATGCTGTTCGTCGAGTTTGCGGAAGGTGTCCCGGATCCGGGCGGTCACCGTCTTGCGGGCGCGTTCGGCTTCGTCGCCGAGACGCCGGGTGCGGCCACCGAGCCCGGCCGCCCGCCGCAGTTGCGCGAGCAGCGCGTCCCGTTCACGGTCCAGCGCGGCGGCGCGGCCGTCCTGGCCGAGTCCGGTCGCGGTGTCGATCAGGTCGTCGAGTTCGTCCAGCCGACGGCGGTAGCGGGCCTTGGCCTCGTCGTCGAGGACGGCGTCCCCGCCGAGACTCTTGGCGGCGACCACGACCTCGCCGCCCTCGGGATCGAGCAGCCGGACGGCCGGTACCTCCGAATCCGGTCTGCCGAGCAGGAAATGCAGGTCCCGCAAGCCTTTCGAGTCCGGCAGATGCGTGGTGACGCCGTCGAAGCGCAATGTCCACACGGTTTCGTCGCGGCGGAACTCGGCGAGCGGGGCAACCGGGGCCCGCGTGCGATCCCGCAGTTCGGCGACCCTGGCCACGACCTGCCGCCTGCCGATCGCGGTCGCCTCTCTGTCCACTTCGGACAGCAGGGCGGCGGCGGCGATCGCGTCCCCTTCGAGATCGCGGCCGAGCAAAGCCATCGCCAGCCAGGACTTGGCCTCGACCGCCCAGACCGTGGCCCTCAGCCGGTCCGCGGAGAGCGCGGCGTCACGCAGCCTGGCCACCGCGTCGTTCCAGCGTGCCTGTGCCAGATCGAGCCTGCCGAGCCAGAGTGCGACCGGACCGGAGATCTCGCAGCCGTACAGGGAAACCAACCATTCCCCGCGGTAGGGAGTGAGAAGCGCACGGGCTGCTTCACACCGTTCGGGGTCGCGCGAGATCGCCGCCGTATGCGCCTGGCAGCGCAGCCACAGCGCTTCGAGATCGCGGGGGTACGGTTTCGCGTCGGCGGCGAGATCGGTGAGCCGCACGGCTTCCGCGGCGTCCTCCCGCTGGGCGGCGGTGATCGCTTCCAGCAGCCGGCCGTAGGCGTACCCGCCGCCGTAGATCTCGCGGTGTAACCCGGCGAGATCGTCGAACCGGCCCTCGAGACACCATCGGGTCCACCGCTGCAGCTGGTTCAGATCGCCGAAATGGGGATGCTCGTCTCCCTCGTGTTTCGAGATCACCTGCTGGATGAACGCCTCGGCTTCGGCGAACCGGCCCTGGAGCGTGGCGATGATGCTCTGGTCGATCCGGGAGGCCAGCTGCGAACTCGGTGCCCGGCCGCTGGCCGCCAAGGCGACGAACTCCTGGTACTGCTCGAAATACCGGGGATCACCCTGTTCGAGCAGCGCCACCCATTTGAACGACGCCGCGTAGTGCTCCAGTTCGGGATTCGACGTCCGGCGGCCGACCACGACCAGTTCGTCGGTGAGCCGCTCCCGTTCCGCGGCGCTGCCCGGCCCCCAGATCGCGTCGTGCCGGGCCCACAAACCGAACAGCAGCGCGGAATCGTCCTGATCGTCGCGGGCGGCCACCATCATGCGCGCGGTCAGTTCCTGCGTCATCTCCTGAACGGTGAGTTCCCGGCCGGGCTCGCGGCCGCAGAGCCGTTGGTGCGCTTCGGTGAGCACCAGGATGGTCTCGTCGACCCGCAAACCCTTGTGATCGGCGCGGATCAGGGTCAGTGCCAGCCGGGCGAGGAGATCGTCGTCGTCGAGTTCGCGGATGAGCGCGGAGACCTCGTCGAGGACCTGCCTGCCCTCGTCGGTTTCGTGGTGGCGGGACAGAAGCGCGCCCAGTTCGAGCGCGATGACCGCACGACGGCGGTGATCCTCGGCGATCTCCATCGCCCGCCGGTAATGCGTGGCCGCCTCCTCGGCAGCCATCCGGCCGGTGGCGTCGACCGCCGCGGCCAGCAGCAGGTCCACGGCCTGATCCGGATTAAGTTCGGCACCGGCGAGCAGCGCGTGCCGAGCAAGGTCCGCTGGGAAGATCGGGTCCGGTGACTTCGGCGTCTCGCGGACCGCCGCGACGACCGCGGCGTGTAGTTTCCGCCGTTCCGCTTCGGACAGGCTCGCGTACAGCGTCTCGCGGACCAAATCGTGGGCGAAGGCGAACCGGCCCTGCCCGTGCACCACGACCAGCCGGGCCGCGACGGCCTGGTCGAGCAGCCTGTCCACCTGCGGCACGGGTGCCGAAGCCACCCCCGCGAGCAGTTTGCGGTGGAATTCCCTGCCGAGCACGGACGCGGTGGTCAGCAGGTCGAGAACCGGCTGGGGGAGCAGGGAAAGCCGTCGCTGCAGTGCGTCGGCGACGCCGGGTGCGATCGTCTCGGCGGAGCCGCCGCTGTGCCACAGCCGCGCCGTCTGCTCGACGAAGAACGGGTTGCCGCCGGTGCGGCGGTGGACCTCGGCGACGAGTGCGCCGTCCGGTTCCGCGCCCGCGGTCCTGGCCATGAGCGCCCCGACCTCGTCCGGGTCCAGGCCGGTGAGCGTGACCGAGGTGGCCTTCGCGAGCAAGGGAAGCATGAGCGAGCGAAGCGGGTGATCGGCCGTCTCGACCTCGACGTCCCGGTATGTGCCGATCAGCAGCAGCCGTTCGAACCAGGTGTGCTGCGCGGCGAATTCGAGCAGCCGCAGTGACGCGGTGTCGGCCCAGTGCAGATCGTCGAGCACCACCACGACCGGCCGTTCCTGGGACGCGGCCACCAGCGCGCTCGTCACCGCGTCGTAGAGGCGGAAGCCGTCCGCGGCGCCGTCGCCGCGGGCCTCGCCGAGCAGGACGTCCAGTTCACTGTCGGCCATCGCGGCCCACCGGCCCGGCTCGACCGAACGCCGCAACCCGCGCACCACCTGTGTCCACGGCCAGTAACCCGGTGCGCTGGCGGAGTCCCAGCAGGACCCGTTGAGGACAAGGGCGCCGAGGCGCTTCGCCTCTTCGGCGGCGCCTGTGACGAGCGTGGTCTTGCCGATCCCGGCCTCGCCGGTGACCAGAACCAGCCCGCCGTGGCTTTGGGCGGCGCGGCTGATCTCCGCGCGGAGTACCCCCGCGGGATGGTCACGTCCGATGAGCGCGGCTGACATGTCCGAATCCTCCCAGCAGGGTCCGACAATTTCACGACCGCCGCCGGATGTCAGGCATTGTCGTCGGATCGTGGTGACCGGCGGTGACCGACGTCTCCCGCTCGCCGGGAACCGCGCGCCGCCCGAATCCGACCTCCTGGTCGTGACCAATCGAGTGGGACGACGGGTGAACGGCCGTCGCGATTCCTGCCCAGCCGGGCGAGCCCGGCCCGTTGTGCCAGGTCAGGTACTACGCGGCTGGAGTAGTGTGCGGAGCATGGGGAGCATCCGCTCGCGCGTGTTGGCATGGATCGGCCGCCGTTACCTCGCGCGTCAGCAGAAGAACGGCTTCGACCTGTCGAAGATGTCCATCATCCCGGACAACCTCCTGAAGCCGCTCAGGCGTGACGGTCTCGACCCGATCGCCGAGCTGGGCCGCGTCCGCGCCGAGGAGCCGATCAGCAAGCTGGACCTGCCGTTCGGGATGAACGGCTGGCTGGTCACCGGCTACGACGAGGCCAAGGCCGTGCTCGGCAAGGTGGCCGAGTTCAGCAGCGACTTCACGAATCTGGTCGGGAGCGCGGGGGTGACCGAGGACCAGAACCCCGGCGGGCTCGGGTTCGCCGATCCGCCGGTGCACACCCGGCTGCGGCGGCTGCTGACGCCGGAGTTCACCATGCGGAGGCTTTCGCGGCTGACGCCGCGGATCGACGAGATCGTCGCCGACCAGCTCGACGCGATGGAGAAGGCGGACGGCCCGGTCGATCTCTGGGAGGCCTTCGCGCTGCCGATCCCGTCGCTGACGATCTGCGAGCTGCTGGGCGTCCCGTATGAGGACCGCGACGGCTTCCAGCGGCTGAGCACCGCGCGGTTCGATCTTTTCGGCGGCGCGGGCGCGTCACTCGGTGCGATGACCGAGTCGCTGTCCTATCTGGACGACATCGTCAAGAAGCAACGCGAGAACCCGGGCGACGGCCTGCTAGGCATGCTCATCAAGGAGCACGGCGACGAGATCGACGACCGCGAGCTGGCAGGCCTCGCCGACGGCGTGCTCACCGGCGGGCTGGAGACCACGGCGAGCATGCTCGCACTCGGTGCGCTCGTGCTGCTGAAGGACCGCTCGCTGTTCGAAACCGTCCGTGGTGACGACGACGCCGTCCACAAGTTCGTCGAAGAACTGCTGCGCTACCTGACCGTCGTGCAGATGGCCTTCCCGCGGTTCGCCAAGGAGGACATGGAGGTCGCCGGCGTCCAGATCGCGAAGGGCGACATTGTGCTGGTCTCCCTCAGCGTCGCGAACCGCGATGGCGTTCTGGGCGAGGACATGGAGAAGTTCGACGCGACCCGTGAGCCGACGTCGCACCTCGCCTTCGGCTGGGGTATCCACCGCTGCATTGGTGCCGAACTCGCCAGGATGGAACTGCGCACCGCCTATCCCGCGCTGGTGCGCCGGTTCCCGGAGATGCGGCTGGCGATCGAACCGGACGCCGTCGGCTTCCGGGAGGTCTCGATCGTCTACGGCGTCGACGCGCTGCCCGTTCTGCTGGACTGAGCCTCAGGCGACTCCTCTCGGCCGGAACTGGATGCTGATCCTCGGCCCGACGGGTTTGGCCGTCTTGGGGATGGCGTGTTCCCACGTCCGCTGGCAGCTGCCGCCCATGACGATCAGGTCGCCGTGGCCGAGGGAGTGCCGGATCGTCTCGCCGCCACCTCGCGGCCGCAGCGTCAGCTGCCGGGCGGCGCCGATCGAAACGATCGCGACCATGGTGTCCTCGGTGCGGGAGCGGCCGGTGTCGTCGCCGTGCCAGGCGACGCTGTCCCGGCCGTCCCGGTAGTAGCAGAGGCCGGACGTGACGAACGGTTCGCCGAGCTCGTCCGCGTAATGCGCGGAGAGCGTTTCCCGCGCTTCGGTGACGATCGGGTGGGGGAGCGGCATGCCTTCGCGGTAGTAGCTCAGCAGCCGGGGTACGGCGACGACGCGGTCGTACATCTGCCGTCGTTCGGCTTGCCATGGCACGTCTTCGGCGAGGCGGGTGAACAGTTCGCCCGCGCCGGTGAGCCAGCCGGGGAGCACGTCGATCCAGGCACCACGGGTCAGCTCGGTGCGCCGGAGCGAGCCGAGCGAGCCGAGCCCGAGGGCGGCGCACTCGTCGAACAGTGAGGCTTGAAGCGCGGGGGTCATGACAACCGAAGCTACCCCGGCGGCGGCCGTTTGTCGAACGTGTGTTCGATTCGGATTTCGACCTGCGCCGTCGTGCCCGACCGCGATCCGTCGGCGCTACCGCAGCTGGTCGCGGCGGCGGGTCAGGTAGGCGATCTCGGCGGTGTTGCCCGCCAGCTCGATGGCTTTGTCGTAGGCCGCGCGCGAGTCCCCGCCGCGGCCCAGCCGTCGCAGCAGGTCGGCGCGGGTGGCGTGGTAGGCGTGATAGCCGGCCAGCTTGTCCTCGAGGCGGTCGACGGCCGCGAGCGCCACCTCCGGGCCGTCGAGCTCGGCGACCGCGATGGCCCGGTTGAGGGCGATGATCGGCGAGTGGTCGAGGCGGACGAGCTGGTCGTAGAGTGCGGCGATCTGCGACCAGTCGGTGTCGCGGACGTCGCGGGCCGAAGTGTGCACGGCGTTGATCGCCGCGAGGATCTGGTAGCGACCCGGAGTCACCCCGGCGGCGGCAGCGGCGAGACGTTCGCGCACCAGCCGATGTCCCTCCGCGATCAGCGTCGTGTCCCAGGCCCCGCGATCCTGCTCGTCGAGGGCGACCAGTTCACCGCTCGCCGAGATCCGGGCGGTGCGGCGGGCCTCGGTGAGCAGCATCAGCGCCAGCAGCCCGGCCACCTCGCCGTCCTGCGGCAGGAGGACCCGGATCAGGCGGGCGAGCCGGATCGCCTCGGCGGTCAGGCCAGGACGGACCGGATCAGCGTCGGGGCCGGTCGCCAGGTAGCCCTCGTTGAAGACGAGGAAGAGGACGGCGAGCACGCCGGAGACCCGGGACGGCAGATCCTCCGCGGACGGCACCCGGTAAGGGATGCGCGCCGCCGTGATCTTGGCCTTCGCACGAGTGATCCGCCGCCCCATGGCGGTCTCCTGCACCAGGAAGGCGCGGGCGATCTCGGGCATGGTCAGACCGCCGACCATACGCAGCGTCAGCGCCACGCGGGATTCCATCGCCAGCGCCGGGTGACAGCAGGTGAAGAGCAGCCGGAGCCGGTCGTCGCCGATGGCGCCAAGAGGCTCGGGCGGGTCGTCGTCGTACACCATCCGAGCCTCCTTGTGCTTGTCGTCGCGTTTGTTCTCACGCCGGATCCGGTCGATGGCCTTGCGGTGGGCGGTGGTGGTCAGCCAGGCGCCGGGATTGGGCGGCAGGCCGTCGGCCTGCCACCGCTCGACGGCGGTCGCGAACGCCTCGGCGGCCGCCTCCTCGGCGATGTCGAGATCACCGAAACGTCTGGTCAGCGTGGCGACCACCCGGGCCCATTCCTCGTGGTGGGCCAGGGTGATCGCTTCTTCGACGTCGCTCATTGGAACGGCCGCACCTCGATCTTCCGATCGCAGACCTTCGACGCCTCGGTGGCGAGTTTGAGCGCCACATCCAGATCGGGGGCCTCCCACACCCAGACTCCGGCGAGGTACTCCTTCGACTCCACGAAAGGCCCGTCGCTGAACACCGCCTGCTCGCCCCGGTTGTCGATGACCGTGGCCGTGTCGGTGTCCGCGAGCCCGCCCGCGAAAACCCAATGGCCCTCGGCGATCAGCCGTTCGTTGAACTCGCTGATAGCAGGCTGCTTGTCCGTGCTGCCGGGATTGCTCTTGTCGTCGATCACGGAAACCAGGTATCGCATGTGCAGATCATCTCCTGTCGGGAAAGCGTGGTCAGTGACTTCAGGCGCCCTGGCCGAGAACCACCGGGACGACGTTCAGGATCATCTCGTCGATCAGATCGTGCTCCAGCAGCCACCGGGTCAGCGTGCTTTTGCCTCGGCGCCACCCCTCGCGGGCGGCCTCACCCCTGCTACGAACACCGCCGCCCCGATCCGACACCGGCCCCCGGATTTCTTCGAAGAACTTTCCGGACGCCGCCTCGCGCGCTTAAAGAGGGGTAAGGCAAACGTGGCGTGACCGGGTGTCGGTGCCCGCTCGCGTGTTGCGAAAGCGCCCTTCGCGACACGCGCGGGGTGGTCGGTCCAGGGGACGCTGTCCGCGTCTATGAAGGATCTGGGACGTTGAGTGTCCTAATTCCTTCATGGACAAGCTCGAGATCAGGATGGTGTCCGAATACCCCGTCGAGGTGGGTAGCCCTATCCGCGGCCACGCCACTTTGTCTTCCCCCTCGATAAATGACCTGCGTCGCACGCCGTCACCCGGCACGATGGGCCGCATGATCAACACAATCCTCTCCGCCGACGCGACGCCGATCGCGGTCGAGCGGCGCGGCGCGGGTCCGGTCGTGGTGATCGTCGCGGGCGCGAGCAACGACCGCCGCGGCGACGAACCGCTGGTCGCGGCGCTGACGGCCGAGTACTCCGTGGTGACCTACGACCGTCGCGGGCGCGGCGACAGCGGCGACAACGGGGACAGCCCGCCGTACGCCGTCGAGCGCGAGATCGAGGACCTCGCCGCCGTGGTCGCCTCGTTCGACGAACCGGTGATCGTGCATGGCATTTCCTCCGGCGGGGCGCTGGCCTTGCTCGCCGCCGCGGCCGGGGTGCCGATGGCGCGGCTGTCGGTCTTCGAACCGCCGTATCGCGGCGAGGCCGAAGAGGTTCCCGAGGACTACGCCGACGAGATGCGTGACCTCGTCGCGGCCGGCCGGTGGGACGACGCCGTCGCGCTCTTCATGATGTCCGCGGTCGGATCCCCGGCGGAGGCCGTCGAGGAGGCCAAGGCGACGCCGATGTGGGCCGAACTCCGCTCGTTCGCACCCACGCTGGTCTACGACGCCCGCGTCATGGGCGACTCGAAGGTCCCGGCGGAGCGCCTGGCCTCGATCACGGCACCGACGCTCGTGGTGAACAGCAACGGCAGCACGGACTGGCTGAAGACGGCCGCCGCGGTCACCACGAAAGCCGTCCCGGGCGCGCGGCACGTCGAACTGGACGGCGAATTCCACAACGTCCCGCCCGAGCGGCTGGTTCCGGAACTCAGCGCGTTCTACCGGGATCCTCGCTGATCGCACGCAGATAGGCCGCGCCGCGCGGGGAAATCCGGTAGCCGGTTTCGAGGCTCAGTGTCAGGCCGAGGTCCTTGAGCTTGCGGATATCGAGCTTCAGCGGATCTTTCTCGCGGCCGAGGAGGTCGGCGAGTTCTTGTGCCCGGCGTCCGGGTTGGCCGTCGATGAGCCGCAGTGTCTCATGGGTCCACGAGCGGCGTTTGTCCATCTTGGACAACTTCTTGCCGATGGCCGCGACGTCCTTTTCGGACAGTTCGTCGTCGGCGCTGAGGGCGTGCCGCGGATCGGGCCCGAGGTAGCGCAGGCGGATGCGGTACACCGGGGCGTCCGCGGGCCCGCGCAGTGTCCCGCGCACCGCGTTCGCCGACTCCGCCCCGGAGCGGCGGGCGTCGGCCTCGGTGATGGCGGCGGGGTCGACGATCTCGACCGAGTCGACGGCGATCAACCCGGCTCCGGTGCGCATCGTGTCGCCCTGGCGGACATTGGGTTTCGCCCAGCGCCGGAACGCCAGGTCGACCGTCCCGGCCTCCAGTCCTTCGAGGACCGTCATGGAGAGGATCACCGTCGCTACCCAATCAGCGGGACACCGGTGCGTCAACTCCTTGTCCGATGACGGTTCGTGCTCGTACAGTCGCAGCCTGGTCCTGGTCTGGACCACCGCCGCCCTGAAGGTGCAGGAGGCAGGATGCG
The DNA here is from genome assembly GCF_040682875.1 of Amycolatopsis sp. NPDC051071. Classification (NCBI taxonomy): domain Bacteria; kingdom Bacillati; phylum Actinomycetota; class Actinomycetes; order Pseudonocardiales; family Pseudonocardiaceae; genus Amycolatopsis; species Amycolatopsis sp. NPDC051071. The sequence goes on from NZ_JBFBBY010000082.1 coordinate 30,782, forward strand.
GAGACGACTTCGGACCGCCGGGGTGGTCGCGGCGGCCGTCCTCGGCCTGGTGGCGTCGGCGATGCCGGCGAGCGCGCAGGTCGGAACGGGGCCGTGGACGACGGAGAATCCCTCGTTCAAGGTCCAGGAACGTGGTTGCGGAACGGTGAACGGGCTCGACTTCGAGCTGACCTGTTCCACCGGGAGTGGTGACCAGCGGGCGGAGCGGCGCTACGTGACCTACACCGGCGGGACCCGGCAATTCGAGGGCTCGTTCCGGATCACCAGCATGGCGGGTACCCGGATCAGCCTGAAGCAGACCTTCCGCGACGCGCCGAGCGCCGGCCCGTACTTCATGCTGGCGGTCGAACGCGGCGGGCGGCTCTACGCCGTCCACGGCGGGGAAACGCTGGGCAGCGGGGCGACCGTCGGGACATCGGTGCGGGTCAACACTGTCCACCAGGTCGGCAGCACGCACAAGGTGTACCTCAACGGTTCGCTGAAGCAGACCGTGAGCAGCAGCGGCGGCAGTTACTACGACAAGTTCGGGGCCTACCGGACGGCCAGTGGCGCCGGGCCGGTGAAGGTGACCTGGAGCGGGGTCAAGTTCTGGCGTAAATGAGCCGCACGCGGTGACTTCACGGACCTCGGCGCCAGGCGTCGAGGTCCGTCCACGCCTTGAGGGTCTGGCTGCTTTCGAAACGGCGGCGTTCGCGGGTGACCGGGTCGGTGAATTCGAGGACTTTCGCCAGTAGCTGCAAGGGTTCGGTGAAGTCGTCGAGCGGGGTTTCGGTCAGCTCGGGGTAGAAGTCGTCGCCGAGGATCGGCAACCCGAGGCCGCTCATGTGCAGCCTCAGCTGATGGGTCCGGCCGGTCGCGGGGAGCAGCCGGTAGCGGCCGAGGCCGTCGCGGTGCTCGATGAGCTCGACCCGGGTCTCCGCGTTGGGCGGCCCGTCGACCTCCTGCGCGGCGATGACCCCGCGTTCCTTGACGATGCGGCTGCTGATCTCACGCGGCATCGCGATGTCAGGGTCGTAGCGTGCGATCGCTTCGTATTCCTTGTGTACCAGGCGATCCCGGAACATCGTCTGGTACTTGCCGCGGAGTTCGGGGGTGATCACGAACAGGAGGAGCCCGGCGGTGACCCGGTCGAGCCGGTGCGCGGGGCTCAGTCGCGGGAGATCGAATTCAGTGCGGAGGCGGACCAGCGCGGTCTGCAGGATGTGCTGCCCGCGCGGGATCGTCGCGAGAAAATGCGGTTTGTCGGCGACCAGGAAATGTTCGTCGCGGTGGACGATCGAAACCTCGAACGGAACGTCGACCTCGTCGGGCAGGTCGCGGTGGAACCAGATGAACGAGTCCGGGACGAACGGCGCGTCGACGCCCAGCGGCCCGTCGAGCCCGACGATGCGTTCCTCGCGAAGCATCTCCTCGATCCGCTCAGGAGCGACGCGGGGGAGGCGTTCGACGAGGTGCTCGCGCAGCGTCGTCCACGGTCCCTCGGCGGGCATCTTGAGCCTCGCGGGGTCGAGCCCGTGCCGGGGCGGAAGCGGCGGGCGGAGCTTGCGTCTCATCGATCCGCACTTTAGCCGGGCCTGCTCGGCGCTCGGCTGGCCGCGGTGGTGGTTGCCTCCCGGGCGTGTGTCAGGACTCCGGCTGGTCCCGGTACCGCGCCAGATACCGCTCGGTGACGTCGGCCTCCGCGATCGCGGTCGCCTCGGCCCGGACACGCCGTCCGGTGCCCGGTTCGAAACCGTGTTTGGCGAGCCGGTGCTCGATGCTTTCCTCCATGTAGGCCAACGAGTAGAAGTACGCGACGAGCGCGGCCATCAGCACGATCGACAACCGCAGGGGCAGCGGCCCTGGCAGGAGCAGCCAGACAGCGCAGAGCGGCGCGATCATCACCGTGCTGCGCGCGACGTGCCGCCAGCGCCAGTTTCCGGTGGTCGCGTCGTGGAGGATCCAGTCGTGGTGGCGCTCGGGCAGCCTGCCGCCGAGTGAGTACCACAGCCAGCGGATCACGTCCGGGCGCTTGCGGGGCATCGGGCGACTCCCTTCCTTCGACGTTCGCCACAGTACGCTAATCGTTAGCGTGCTAATCATTAGTGTCGCCCACGCCACCGCTAGGATCGGCGGCATGAGTTCGGAAGGGCCGGGGATGAAGGCGATCGATCTGGGCGAGGACCCGCTCGCCCTGGAGCGTCAGGTGTGTTTCGCGCTGTCGGTCGCTTCGCGCAGCGTCATCGCGATCTACCGTCCGCTGCTGGAGCCGTACGGGCTCACCCATCCGCAGTATCTCGTCATGCTGGCGCTGTGGGAGCGGGGACCGCAGACGGTGAAGGACCTGAGCGTCGCCTTGCGCGCCGAGCCCGCGACACTGTCGCCGCTGCTCAAACGTCTGGAGTCGATCGGTTACGTCACGCGGCGGCGCCGTTCCGAGGACGAGCGGCTGCTGACGGTCGAGCTGACGGAATCGGGGCACGCGCTGCGCGTCGAGGCCGAGAAGATCCCGTACCGGGTCGTCGAGAAACTCGGAATGGAGGTCGCCGAGCTGGAGACGCTGCACAAGGCACTGACTCGTGTCATCGAGGCCACGGCTTGAGAGAATCGAAACCTGGGCGTGACGAAATGGGGGTGTGAAGCCCCGCCTGGATGGGTATTTCCCGTCACGCCAACTCAAGATGACAGGAAGCTGAGGACCGTGACGACCTCGACCCCCGCCCCCTCGGAAGCAGGTCTGGATCTGATGACCAGACTGAACGCGTATCTGGAGGACGTGGCTTCGGCTTTGGGGATACGGATGGATTCGTGCACGGCCGACCTCACCGGTCCGGTCACCGCCAGCTTGCGGCTGGATTGGCGCCTTCCCGGTTTTCCCGAGCGCGACGTCGACCTGCAGTGGCACGAGGAGCACGGCTGGTCGGCCGCGGTCGTGACGCGGTCGGGGGACGACCACCACGTCGTCGTCGGCTATCTCGGCGGCCGCTCGGTGGCGCCGCAACCGCGGCGGGTGGCCCGGTTCGCCGAGACGCTGCGCGCCGGCGACCACCAGGATTGCTGGCCGGGACCGCCGACGCTGCGCACCGCCGGCGGATCGTCCGCGCTGGCCAAGGAGCTGTCCGCCTGGGCCTGACGCCGCTCAGCCCCGCTCGCGGTCAGTGTGAGCGGGCAAGACTCGCCTTGCGCACCGAGGGTTCCTTCGACCGACCAAGTGCCGGAGCCGCCTTCGACGCAGGTGCGTCCGGCGCGTCCTCGCGAAACTGGGGCTGGCCAACCGGACCGAGATCGTCGCGTGGGCGAGTCGGGAAGGCGTCAGGGACTGACGGTCAGCCTGCCGACGATACGGGCGACGACGGCGTCCAAATGGTCGTCGAGGAAGAAATGCCCGCCGTCGAAGACCTCCATCTCGAACGAGCCGGTGGTGTGGTCGCGCCAGTTCCCGACGTCACGCACGTCCAGCACCGGGTCCGCGTCGCCGGTGAGCGCCACGACCGGGCAGGACACGCCGGGGCCCGGTCGATAACGATAGGTCTCGATGGCCTTGTAGTCGCCGCGCAGGGCGGGCATCACGAGATCGAGGATGTCCGGGTCGTCGAGGACCGTCGTGTCCGTGCCGCCGAGCCGGTTGACCTCGGCGAGGAAGGCCGCGTCGTCGGAGAGGTGGTGCCACTCCTCCTTGTGCACGCCCGGCCCGGGGCGGCCCGAGACGAACAGCGCCGCCGGGACGATGTCACGTGCTTCGAGCCGTCGCGCGACCTCGAACGCGATGGCGGCGCCCATGCTGTGGCCGAAGAGCGCGAACGGCCGGGGCAGCGCGGACACGACCTCCACCAAGCGTTCGGCGAGGACGTGCAGATCATCGATGACCGGCTCGGTGAGCCGGTCCTGCCGGCCCGGGTACTGGACGGTGTGCACGTCGATGACGGGGGAGAGCGCCGACGACAGCGAGTGATAGGCGCTCGCCGACCCGCCCGCGTGCGGCAAGACGACGAGCCGCATCCCGGCAGCCGGTGCCGGGTGGAAGCGACGCGTCCAGCCGCGCGGAGCCCGCACCACCATCGGAATCCCCCAATCCGCGCGGAAGTGACCGCGCACTACCGGAATGTACGGGTGATCCACGGGGCGAGTCCACGGTGTACGGGCTCGTCGCGTCTCGTCGGACCGGACATCGGACGTGCCTGGGCCGCACGCTCGGGTCGCGGGGGTCGGGTTGTCGTGAGTGTTTTGGGGGCCGCTGGCGAGCGCGACGGTGAGCTTCCTGCAATTCCCGGATCACGACCAACGGCTGATCCCGTAGCTGCGCCGGACTTACCTCGACG
>NZ_JBFBBY010000083.1:0-34768 GCF_040682875.1 Amycolatopsis sp. NPDC051071
CATAGGACGAAATTCGTCCTATGGGGACCCCTCATGACACGGCGCGAGACAAAGCCCTCAGAGCCCGAAGTCCACCACGATCGGAGCGTGGTCCGACGGCCCCTTGCCCTTCCGCGCGTCACGGTCCACATAGGAATCCGTCACCCCGCCGGCGACACGGGCGTCGGCGTACACGAGGTCGATCCGCATTCCCTTGTTGTTCGGGAAATTCCCGGCCCGGTAGTCCCAGTACGTGAACGGGTGGTCGTACTTCAGCGGCCGCGGGAACACGTCGGACAACCCGAGGTCCCGCAGTGCGGCCAGTGCCTTCCGCTCCGGCTCGGTCACGTGCGTCGATTCGGCGAACACGCCGATGTCCCAGACGTCGATGTCGGCGGGTGCGATGTTGAAGTCGCCGAGTACCGCGAACGGCAGGCCTCGCGTCATCTCTTCGCGCACGGTCGCTTCCAGCGCCGAGAGCCAGTTCAGTTTGTAGGTGTAGTGCGGGTTGTCCAGTTCTCGCCCGTTGGGCACGTACACCGACCACAGTCGCACCCCGCCGCAGGTGGCGCCGATGGCCCGCGCGTCGGTCTTGTCCTGGAACGTGGGCTCGCCGGTCAGCCCGCGCGTGACGTCCTCAACGCCGACGCGGGACACGATGGCGACGCCGTTCCAGCGTCCGATGCCGTAGGCGGCCGTCTCGTAGCCCAGTTCCCGCACGGCGTCGAAGGGGAACGCGTCGGTGCCGCATTTGAGTTCTTGCAGGCACAGCACGTCCGGTTGTACCGAGCCGAGCCAGTCGAGCACCCTCGGCAGCCGGGGCCCGATCGAGTTCACGTTCCAGGTCGCGATCCGCATGCCCGCGAGCGTCCCACACCCCACCGACATGACGACGAGAAAGGGCCCCTCCGAGACGGGTCGCGTCTCGGAGGGGCCCCGCCGGGGGTGTGAGGTCAGACCCCGGCGGTCGTGCGGATCCAGGAGCGGGCCGAAGCGACGCTGCCGTAGTTGTTGGTGCCGCGGGTGTTCGAGCCGCTCTGGTTCTGCACGGTCGAAGCGACGCCGACCTGGACGCCGTTGGAGACCTGGGGGCCGCCCGAGTCGCCCTTCCACGCCGAACCGTTGATGCCGACGCTCTGGATGGCCGGGCCGCCGTAGGCGTCGGACGAGCTGCCGCTGACGCGGACGTTGGCCACCTTCAGCGCCGAGGCGGGCGGGCCGGTCGGGGTCTCACGGCCCCAGCCGTATAGCTGGTTGGTGGACCCGACCGACGGGTTCGAGCCGGCCAGCCCGATCGGCGTGACGCCGGCGTCGGAGGCCAGGTGCAGCAGCGAGAGGTCGGAGCCCGCGGGCGAGGACACCTTGCGGTCGACGGCGATCACGCGGCCGCCCTGCAGCTGGTTGCTGCCGACGCGGACCCGCATGCCGGTGCCGTCGGAGTCGAGGCAGTGCTTGGCGGTCAGCACCCAGCGCTGGGCGATGACGCTGCCGGAGCAGTTGAACCCGTCCCACTGACGGCCCGGGGTGTTGACGTAGACCTGGGCGCCCCAGCTCACGGTGGGGGCGGTGCCGCCGCCCACGATGTTCGGCTGGACACCGGTGGGGGTGCCCGCGGAGGCGACCGCTCCGGCGGTCATGGTGAGGGCTGCGGCGGCGAGGGTGGCGGCGCCCAGCGTACGAAGACGGCTCACGGTGCAGGAGTCCTTTCGAGCGTCATCTGACGAAGAACCGAGTGAAATGGAACTGGGACGGAAAGTAATCACCCGGTTCACCCGTTAGGAACCCACGAACGTCGGTTCCGGCCGAATATCCGACTTAGGTCGGTATACGTAGTGAAATACGGACCGCATCGTGGTAATCGTCACCCGGACGAGTACTAGAGCATGGGGGCTCGCAAGACTGTCGGTGGTGCCCCATAGGCTTGGCAACGTGGCTGACCCGACCACCTACCGTCCTTCGCCGGGGAGCATCCCGGACGCGCCCGGCGTGTACAAATTTCGTGACGCCACGAAGAGGGTCATTTACGTCGGCAAGGCGAAAAGCCTCCGTAGCCGGCTGAACTCCTACTTCGCCGACATCACCGGCTTGCACCCGCGCACCCGCCAGATGGTGACGACGGCGGCGAGCGTCGAGTGGACCGTCGTGGGCACCGAGGTCGAGGCGCTCCAGCTCGAGTACAACTGGATCAAGGCGTTCGACCCGCGGTTCAACGTCCGGTACCGCGACGACAAGAGCTACCCGGTCCTCGCCGTCACCATGAACGAGGAGTTCCCGCGCCTGCACGTCTACCGCGGTGCGCGCAAGAAGGGTGTGCGGTACTTCGGCCCGTATGCGCACGCCTGGGCCATCCGCGAGACGCTCGACCTGCTGCTGCGGGTCTTCCCGGCGCGCACCTGCACGGCAGGCGTCTTCAAACGGCACGGCCAGATCGGCAGGCCCTGCCTGCTCGGCTACATCGGCAAATGCTCCGCGCCGTGCGTCGGCAAGGTGTCCGCCGAGGAGCACCGTGACATCGTCGAGGACTTCTGCGACTTCCTCGCCGGCCGCACCGACGCGCTGATCCGCCGCCTGGAGCAGGAAATGGCGGCCGCGTCCGAAGAGCTGGAGTTCGAGCGCGCGGCCCGGCTGCGTGACGACCTCGGTGCACTGCGGCGCGCGATGGAGAAGCAGGCGGTCGTGCTCGGCGACGGCACGGACGCCGACGTCGTCGCCTTCGCCCACGACGAACTCGAAGCCGCTGTCCAGGTCTTCCACGTGCGCGGCGGCCGGGTCCGCGGCCAGCGCGGCTGGGTGATCGACAAGGCCGAGGAGATGGACGTCAAGGATCTCGTCGACCACTTCCTCTCGCAGTTCTACGGCGAAGAGGCCGAACGCGCGGACGACCCCGAACTCGGGTCGCCGGTGCCCCGCGAGGTGCTGGTCCCCGAACTACCCGCCGACGCCGAGGCGCTGGGTGAGTGGCTTTCCGGGCTGCGCGGGTCGCGGGTGAGCCTGCGGGTGCCGCAGCGCGGTGACAAACGCGCACTCGCGGAGACGGTGACGCGCAACGCGGGCGAGGCGTTCACTCAGCACAAGCTGCGCCGCGCCGGCGACCTCACCGCGCGCTCGGCCGCGCTCGCGGAACTGCAGGACTACCTGGCGCTGGAAACCGCGCCGCTGCGCATCGAATGCGTCGACATCAGCCATATCCAGGGCAGTGACGTGGTCGCGTCGCTCGTGGTGTTCGAGGACGGCATCCCGCGTAAGTCCGAGTACCGGCGTTTCGCGCTGCGCGAGGCCGCGGAGGAAGGCGACGTCGCGTCGATCGCCGAAGTCGTCCGCCGCCGGTTTTCCCGCTATCTCAAGGAAACGGCCGAGGACGTGCCGGTCGATCCGGACAGGCCGGGCATCGACCCGGAGACCGGTAAGCCACGCAAATTCGCCTACGCGCCGAACCTGCTCGTCGTCGACGGCGCGGGTCCGCAGGCCACCGCGGCCGCGGACGTGCTCTCCGAACTCGGCATCACCGATCTGACCGTGGTCGGCTTGGCGAAGCGGCTGGAGGAGGTCTGGCTGCCGGGCGATCCCGATCCGGTGATCCTTCCGCGTACCTCCGACGCGCTGTATCTGCTGCAGCGGCTGCGTGACGAGGCACACCGGTTCGCCATCCGCTATCACCGGGAGAAGCGATCCAAGCGGATGCAGGTGTCCGCATTGGACGGTGTGCCCGGACTGGGGCAGGCTCGCCGTACCGCGCTGATCAAGCATTTCGGCTCGGTGCGGAAACTCCGCGAAGCAAGGATCGAGGAGATCGAGGCGGTGCCCGGCTTCGGCAGGCGCACCGCGGAAGCGGTCGTCGCGGCACTCGCAGGGGAGTCCGAAGCACGTTTTCCCGCTGAGGACGCATCAGGCGCAGCGGCGACGACGACGGCGGGGGAGTCCGGTACGTGATCGGGGAAAGGACCATCGTGAGTGCGCAAGAAGAAGGCCGCGGTTCCGGAATGGAGGTCGCGGTCGTCTCCGGGCTGTCCGGCGCGGGCCGCAGTACCGCCGCGAAATGCCTGGAGGACCTTGGCTGGTTCGTGGTGGACAACCTGCCACCCGAACTGATCGCCACCATGGTCGAGCTCGGCGCGCAGGCGCGGGGCGCGATCACCAAGGTCGCGGTCGTGATGGACGTACGCTCGCGCGCGTTCACCGACGACCTGGCGTCGGTCATCAAGGACCTCGACGCTCGCGGGTACAAGCCGCGCGTGTTGTTCCTGGAGGCCACCGACGCGGTGCTGGTGCGCCGGTTCGAGGCCGTCCGCCGCGGGCACCCGATGCAGGGCGACGGGCGGCTCGCCGACGGCATCACCGCGGAGCGCACGCTACTGGAGCCGCTGCGGGAAGAGGCCGACCTCGTGCTCGACACGTCGTCGCTTTCGGTGCACGACCTGCGTGCCAAGATCGAGGACGCGTTCGGCTCCGAGGCCGGCACGCAGACCCGCGTCACCGTGCTCTCCTTTGGTTACAAGTACGGCCTGCCGATGGACGCGGATCTGGTGATGGACGTCCGGTTCCTGCCGAACCCGTTCTGGATCCCGGAACTGCGCGATCACACCGGTCTCGAAGGTGAGGTCCGCAACTACGTGCTCAGCCAGGAAGGCGCGGACGAGTTCCTCGACCGCTACCACCAGCTGCTGCGCCTGATCGGTGCCGGGTACAAGCGTGAGGGCAAGCGGTACCTGACGCTGGCCGTCGGCTGCACCGGCGGAAAGCACCGCAGCGTCGCCATTTCCGAGGAACTCGCCCAGCGTCTGTCCAATGAGGACGGTATGGCCGTGAAGGTGGTGCACCGCGACCTTGGCCGCGAGTAGCGAGCTGCGCGCGGTCGCGCTGGGCGGCGGGCACGGCCTGCACGCCACCCTCACCGCGTTGCGCCGGGTGACCTCGCAGGTCACCGCCGTGGTCACCGTCGCGGACGACGGGGGCTCGTCCGGCAGGCTGCGCCGGGAACTCGGGCTGTTGCCGCCGGGTGACCTGCGGCAGGCGTTCGCCGCGTTCGCCGCCGAGGACGGCGGGACGTTGTGGGCGGAGGTGTTCCAGCACCGTTTCGGCGGTGACGGCGCGCTCGCCGGGCACGCGGTCGGGAACCTGTTGCTGGCAGGCCTGTTCGAGGTGCTCGGTGACCCGGTCGCCGCACTCGACGAGGCGAGCAGGCTGATGGGCATCTCCGGCCGGGTACTGCCGATGTCACCCGAACCGCTGGAAATCCAAGGCGAGGTCTCGGGTCTGGACGCCGACGATCCTTCGGCACTCAGGCGGATCCGGGGTCAGGTGGCGGTGGCGACGACTCCCGGGCAGGTACACCGGATCAGCCTGCACCCGTCGGGTCAGGCCGACCGCCCGCCGCGAGGCTGCGACGAAGCGATCGAAGCGGTGCTCGGCGCGGACGTCGTCTTCCTCGGTCCGGGGTCGTGGTTCACCAGTGTGCTCCCCCATCTGCTGGTGCCGGACCTGTATGACGCGCTGCTACGGACGGATGCCACGAAGGTGGTGATCCTCAATCTGATCCCCCAGCCGGGGGAGACGGCGGGATTCTCTCCGGAGAAGCATCTGGACGTACTCTTCGAGCACGCCCCGGAACTACGGGTGGACGCGGTCATCGCCGACGGTGACTCGGTGCCCTCACCAGCCCGGTTGCGGGACGCGGCCGGGAGACTCGGCGCGCGGGCGTTGCTGGGGGCGGTGGCTGACCCGGTCGTGACGGGGCGGCATGATCCTCATGCGCTCGCGAGCTGTATGCGGGACGCTCTCGGTCTCACCGGGGGAGGAGCTGAAGGTATGGAGGGGCAGCGATGGCGATGACCGCCGCCGTGAAGGACGAGCTGAGCCGGCTGGAGATCACCAAGATCGGCCCGCGCCGCGCGGAGGTCGCGTCGATGCTGCGATTCGCGGGCGGGCTGCACATCGTGGCGGGCCGCGTCGTGGTGGAGGCCGAACTGGACACCGGTTCGGTGGCGAGGCGGCTTCGTAAGGAGATCCACGAACTGTACGGACACCAGTCCGACGTCCACGTCATCTCTTCCAGCGGCTTGCGCAAGGGCACGCGGTACGTCGTCCGGGTGGTCAAGGACGGCGAGGGCCTCGCGCGGCAGACCGGCCTGATCGACCAGCGCGGCCGTCCGGTACGCGGGCTGCCCGCCGCCGTCGTCTCCGGTGGCGTCGCCGACGCGGAAGCCGCCTGGCGTGGCGCGTTCCTGGCGCACGGTTCGCTCACCGAGCCCGGCCGCTCGTCGTCGCTCGAAGTCACCTGCCCCGGCCCCGAGGCCGCGCTGGCGCTCGTCGGCGCCGCCCGGCGGATGGGCATCCAGGCGAAGTCGCGCGAGGTCCGCGGCGCGGACCGCGTCGTCGTGCGTGACGGTGACGCCATCGGCGCCCTGCTGACCCGGCTTGGCGCCCACACGAGCGTGCTCGCGTGGGAAGAACGGCGGATGCGCCGCGAGGTGCGTGCCACCGCGAACCGGCTCGCGAACTTCGACGACGCGAACCTCCGGCGCTCGGCCCGCGCGGCCGTCGCCGCCGCGGCCAGGGTCGAACGCGCGCTGGACATCCTCGGCGAATCCGCCCCGGACCACCTGCTCGCCGCCGGCAAACTGCGGCTGTCGAACCGGCAGGCCTCACTCGAAGAGCTGGGCCAGCTTTCCGACCCGCAGATGACCAAGGACGCCGTCGCCGGCCGGATTCGCCGCCTGCTCGCCATGGCCGACAAAAAGGCGAAGGAACAAGGCATCCCGGACACCGAATCCGCGGTGACCCCGGACATGCTGGAAGACGACGACGAGGCCTGACCTTCCGCGTTTCGTCCTCTGGTTGCGATCCATGCACGCGCATTCACCGCAACCAGAGGACTACTTGCGGGTGTTGCGAAAGCCACTTTCGCAACGTCGCCGCAGTGCTGCTCACGACTCCCGGGGACGCCAGTGCGCGAGCTGTTCCCGGACTTTCGCCGTTTCCGGATGCCGTTCACCCCGGACCTCGACGGAGTCGTCCAGTAGCAATGACCACTCCGAGAGCGCTTCGGTGATCTGACCGGCTTTGGCTCGAACCAGCGCCTGGCCGAAGCGGAGGTCGAGGACGTCGGGATGCCTGTCGCCCAGCCGTTCTCGCGCCTCCGCCAGGAGCCGTCCGTACTCCAGCACCGCAGGAGGCGCGTCCTCGGCCAATGCGCTCCAGAAGGCGATGTTGTGCCGGATGTGCATGACGATCACATCGTCGCCCAACGCGTTTTTCGCTCGGGGCAACAGTTCCCGGCTCAGCCGCAGGGCTTCGGCGCCGTCTCCGGTCTTGCCGGTCGCGACGGCGAGGAGATGCCGGGCGTGCAGGGTTTCCCGGTGACTCGGACCCAGCGAGCCGGTCGCGTCCCGGACCAGGGCTTCGAACGCGGCGCGTGAGTCTTCCGGCCGGTCCAGTTCGCCGAGCAGGTGCCCGATGTTGTTCCGGACGCTCAGCACGTCCTCGTCGCCCGCGCCGAACGCGTCGACAGCGGCCTGCAACAGGCTCTCGAACCGGCCGAGTGCTCCGGCCGCGTCACCGGCCTTGCCCGTCCACGTCGCGTGCCGGGCCTTGCAGCGCAAGGTGATCCGGTGGTCTTCCCCGAGTTCGCGAACCGCACGTGCCGCCCACGCGGCCCAGCGTTCCCGGTTCTCCACCGGGATCCAGGACGCCCTGCGCTCCAGAGAACGGACGGCGTCCTCGTGGAGGCCCGCGAGCCACAGGTACTCGGCTTCGTTGGCGGCGGCGTAGGCCTGCTCGGGCGTCGGCTCTTCGTCGCTGGAAAGCGGCTCGACGTCGACGGTCGCCGCCGCGAGTCGATCGTGTCCCGTCACTTCCGGCAGATCGCCCGTCCACAGCACGGTTTCCGTCGCCAGTCCGGCCTGGGCCCGGCTGACGGCGTCACCGAGACCGGCGAGGATGTCCCGCACGTGCACCGTTTTGCCCGGACCACCGCTCGCCGCGCTCGCTTTGGTCAGGATCGAGATCGGGATCGGACCGCGTGCCGCGGCCAGGTGCAGCAGGTCCAGCAGGATCGTCCGCGCGGGCCGCGGTGTGTCGTCGTCGGTGTCTTCGTCCGCCGCCGGCCAGGCCTCTTCCTGGGTGACGCTGATGAAGGTGACCTTCGCGTCGCCGAGCTTGATGACGTCGCGGTGTGCGAGGACGGCGTTCAGCACCCGCCGCCCGTTGACGAGGGTGCCGTTGGCGGAGTCGAGATCGGACAGCCACGCGGTCGTACCGTCCCACCGGATTTCGCAGTGGAGCCGGGAAACGCGTGAATCGCTGACGCGGAGGGCGGCGCGCCTGCTGCGGCCGAGCGTGGTGAGCCCATAGGAGAGTTCGTGGCTGGCAGGCGGATGTCCGGGGACGTCGATGATCAGCGTGGCGGGCGTGATCTTCGGCGAGGTGGGCGAGCCGGTGTCGTTTTCCCGGCCGTCCATCCAGTCGATCGTCGACGGCACCCGCTCGTCCGGCCGTCCCTGCGGCCCTGGCTCGGAGATGACGGGAGGATCGAGACTGGGTGGCTTCCAGGGCGGGGGCACCGGGACCAGCCGCACCACGGTCGCGGCCGGAAGGTCCTTCGGGGCCCGGGTCGCCACCACCGTCTTCACCCAGGAGAGTTCCGGATCGGTGGACAGGCTCCACACGAGGCCGGCCAGTCGCGAGGCGACGTCGGGGTCGAGATCGTCGAGGCCGTCCACCGCGATCCGCAGCGGGCCATCCGTCCACTGTGGAGCAAGTGTCCGAAGTGGACCGAGGATCACCAGATCGAAAGCGCTTGCGCCACTGCGTGCGTCGTCATCGAGGCCGTTGAGGAACGCCTCGCCCGCTTCGGTGAAACCGGGGACGGTGCGCCGCAATTGACGTGCCAGTTCCCGCGCGATCTGTTCCGCGGTCTGGCCGCGGGAGGCGAACAGCACGGCGTGCAGGAAGTCCGGCGGTACATAGGAACCGGCCACCGACGGCCGGGCGAGCGCGGCCAGCATGGCCGACTTCCCGGCACCGGCGTCACCGGCGATCGCGACCAGGCGGGCCCCGGTGAGCAGATGCCCGACGGTCGCCCCGAGTTGCGGGTTCTGCCGGTAGTTCGCGGTCAGCCGTTCGATATCGGGGGCGGCGGGATTGCCCCCGAGCGGCGAACGGCGCCAGGTGGGGGAGGAGTTGAGGGCGAGCCAGAGGCCCTGATCGGCGTCGGCCACCTCGCGAGTGCCGTCGAAACCCAGGTGGACGGCGGTCTGCATCGGGCACAGTCCGGTGATGACCCGCTTGAGATCCGCGCACCGCACGCGTTCGCCGAGGCTCGCGTGCCCCGAGCGCAGCACGGTGACCAGGGAGCGGCTGAAGCAGCCGTTGGCCGCGACACGGTTGTCCGACGCGGTGAGCAGATCGAACCGCTTGCCGGCCTCGCCGACGATCCGCAGCCAGCGTTGCCCGGCCTGGAGTGCGCCGATGCCCGCGTGGCAGGTGTCCAGCAGGATCACGAGCCCGTCGAGCGTGGAGTAGCGGCCGAGGAGTTCTTTGATCCGCTGGGCGAACAGGAACGATTTCCGGCTGTCCACCGGCAGGCTGGTTTCCTTGGTGAGGAAGTAGAAGTCGTCGTCGGCGTACTCGCCGTGCCCGACGAGCGAAAGGAAAAGTGTCGCCTCGTCTTCCGACGCGCGCTCGAAAGCCTCGACCAGCGCGTCGTCGAGTTCGACCATCGTCGGGTCGACGAGCAGGCCCCGTCCGTCCGCGAGAGCGGGGACGCAGCCACCGATCTCGGGATCGAGCAGCGCCGCCGAGACGTCGCGACCGACGTCCGGGAGAAACGAAAGAAGGTTCAACGAAGCGCACTGCGACGCGACGACCAACGACCTCCGCTCTCCCACGGAGATCACTTTGTCTCATCCGCGGTGCACCGGCAAGCACTTCGGCGATACTGTGCGCCATGGCCCGGATCGTTCTGGTGCACGGCATCGCCCAGGAACAGAAGTCCGCGGACACCCTCGAGGCGGAATGGCTGCCGAGCCTGGCAGGCGGGGTCCGGCTCGCCGGTGACCCCGCGCTGGCCGACGACCTGTGGCGCGATTCCCGGCCAGGCGCCGCCCGGATGGCCTTCTACGGCGACCTTTTCCTCCGCGACGGCCAGCAGGGCGGCGCCGACGAACTGACCGTGGACGAATGGTGGGTCGCCGAGGCGCTGGCGGCGGAGTGGCTGCATAACGCGGCCTTTTCGGCGTCCCGCGAGACCGACCGGAACCGGGCCAGGGTCGAATTGGCCCATCTGGGTGGCTTGTCCGAGGAATACCAAGGCGTCCGTGCCGCCGCCCGTCCGGTGCTGAACGCGCTGGTGCGCCTGCGGCCGTTCGCCCGCCTCGGCGTCGCGTTCGCCGAGCGTGTGGTGCTGAAGGCGCTGCGGCAGGTGACGCTGTACCTCACCGACGAGACGATCCGGACGCGGGTGCAGGAGCGGGTCGCCGAGCACATCGGGCCGGAGACCCAGGTGATCATCGGACATTCGCTCGGTTCCGTCGTCGCCTACGAGGCCGCTCATCTGCACGGCCGTCCGCTGCCGTTGCTGCTCACCCTCGGCTCGCCGCTCGGCCTGCGCACGGTGGTCTACGAACGGACCCGCCCGCAGCCGCCGTCCGTCCCGCCCGGCGTCGCGCGCTGGGTGAACCTGGCCGACCGCGACGACCTCGTCGCCGCCAAACCGGATCTGAGCCGGATGTTCCCCGGCGCCGACGGTGTCCTCGACAGCGGTTACACCGTCGACAACGGGGCCAAACCGCACGAAGCGGCGTTCTACCTGGCCAAGCGCCGCACGGGCGAGGCGCTTTCCGCCGCGCTGGCCTAGGGCGTGTCTGGCAAATCTGGTCGCGGTCTTCGCGCCCAGGCGGCCCCTGGCGGCGCAGGCCCTTCGACCGAGTACGTCCAGTACGAGGCCGAAGGGCCCGCACCACCAGGGGCAGCCTGGATCACGAACCCCATCGACCAGATTTGCCAGACACGCCCTAGGCGGTCACCCGGTCAGTGCTGTCGCCGTAGCGTCCACAGCAACCAGTTTCCGGCGCCCGCGCAGGTGGCCACATCCCAGCCCTGACCGCCTAAGCCGGACAGTACCGTGACGGCCTCGTTGTAGCTGCCAGGCAAGAGCCGCTCCTCGCCGCCGGGCAAGTTGACCCTGATGGACGATTCGGCCCAGATCCATTCCACGGTGGCGAACTCGTAGGTAAAGATTGCCCTGCCTCCCCGAACTGGATGGATAACGGTAGGCAACATAGCGCACGTTCCGTGCCCTGAAAGGCATTTACGTGGCATTGCGTCCCGAGTGGAACCACCATGCCGGATTGCCACGCCACAGCGCCGGCCCGCGGGCGAACTCGGCTGTTACCTGCGCCCGGCCGGCGTAAGGCGACGGTTTCCGCCGTGACTGGTCGCCGCCAAACGCGGCACGCGGGTCTCGGTGGTGACGGCCGCCTGATCACCGCCGCGCCGCCGTCGACCTTGCTCGCCCAGTTCCGGTGCGGGCGTCGAGTGAGGAAATGGTGCTCACCGACGTGATGTGCACGCAGCGGCCGCCACTGGCGAGCCTCTCGTCGGTGCTGAGGAAGACGGCCTAACTTCCCGCGTGGCTCAAGGCGTTCGCGGGCTGCCAGCCCGGTGGGCCGAAGACGTAGCCGAGTTTGTCCCGCCACGATCCGGCCGCGCGGACGTCGCGCAGGATCGAGCCGTATTCATGGAAACCGACCTTGAGCAGGTTGTGGGTCTCGATGTTCTTGGTCAGGCCGTAGGTCGGCCGTTTGCCTTCGGGGACGAAGCTGCCGAACATCCGGTCCCAGATGATCAGGATGCCGCCGTAGTTCGCGTCCAGGTACTCCTGGTCGCTGCCGTGGTGCACACGATGGTGTGACGGTGTGTTGAACACGTACTCGAACCAGCGTGGCAGCTTCCGGATCTTCTCCGTATGCACGAAGAACTGGTAGACGAGGTCGATCGACAGTCCGGTGAGGATCATCCACGGCGGGATCCCGGCGAACGCGAGGATCGACCAGAACGGCAGCTGGAAGTACGGGGTCCACTTCTGCCGCAGCGCGGTCGAGAAGTTGTAGTGCTCACTCGAATGGTGCACCTGGTGGCCCGCCCACATGACCCGGACGCGGTGACTGGCCCGGTGGTAGGCGTAGAAGACGAGTTCCTGGCCGAGCAGCATCAGCACCCAGGTCCACCAGTCGCCATGGCTGAATTTCACCGGCGCCAGTTCGTAGAGCGCGGCGAACACGAACAGCATGAAGATCCGGAAGACGCCGTTGATCACCACCGCCACCGCACCCATGGACATGCTGGTCCGGGTGTCCTTGACGCTGTAGCCGATGACGTTGTCGTCGTGGCCGAGCACATGCAGCGCGAGGATCTCGATCGCGACGAACAGCAGGAACACCGGTGTCGCCAGCAGCACCGGATCACTCAAATGGGCAAGAAAATCCGCCACACGCCTCTCCTGTCTCGACCTCTCGTGATCTGACCTTCAGGTAACTTACCTTTGGGTCACTTACCTGAGGGTAAGATAACCGCCGTGACAGAAGCAAGGGCCGTCGGCACGAAGGGCGTGCCCCGCGAAGAGCGGGAAACCCAGATCGTGCGCGCCGGTACGGAGGAGTTCGGCAAGAACGGGTACGCCGGGGCGTCGATGGTGGAGATCGCGCGCCGGGTCGGTGTCACGAAACCCTTGCTGTACCAGTACTTCGGCTCAAAGGACGGGTTGTACCTCGCCTGCCTGCACCGGGCGGGGGACAGGCTGACCGAAGGCGTCGCCGAGACGATGGCGGAGGAGAGCGAGCCGCCAGAGCGGATGCCGCTGGCGGTGCTTTCGGCCATTTTCGAGACATTCGACCATGACCGCTACGCCTGGAAGCTCCTCCGCGACCCGACGGTGCCCTCGACCGGCGAGATCGCC
This sequence comes from Amycolatopsis sp. NPDC051071, assembly GCF_040682875.1. Taxonomy (NCBI): domain Bacteria; kingdom Bacillati; phylum Actinomycetota; class Actinomycetes; order Pseudonocardiales; family Pseudonocardiaceae; genus Amycolatopsis; species Amycolatopsis sp. NPDC051071. The sequence goes on from NZ_JBFBBY010000083.1 coordinate 12,932, forward strand.
GGCGTCGCGACCGACTACCGCTTCCGGCTGGACGGGTTCGCGCTGATCGGCGCCGCCCAGCTGATGCGGTCACGCGGGCTGGACGACGAACGCGACATCGAGGCGATCGCCCAGGTGTGGACCGGCGTGGTCGATTCGCTGATCAGCTGGTGGATCGACCAGCCGGATCAGGACGCGGCGGCGATGACCGAGCGATGCGGGCGGATCATGCGGAACTTGTTCGGCTGGTGAGTTCGGTTGCGGCGGCCTCGCCGTCGGCGAAGGCGAGCGGCGGCCGGTCTGCCAGCGGGAACCAGGCGTACTCGGAATTCTCTTCCGACAGCACGATTTCCGCGTCCGGCGGGAGTTCGCAGGTGAAGGCGAGCCCGAGCGTCACCAGGCCGGTGTCGCCGTAGGCCGACGAATACGATCCGGCGAACTTGAGGTTCCGGAGTTCGCAGCCGATCTCTTCGAGACCCTCGCGGACGAGGTTCTCCTCGGCGGTCTCGGTGCCGGAGAGGAACCCGCCGACGGTGTCCCAGCTGCCCTTGCGGGGCTGGTGTGCCCTGCGCAGCAACAGGATCTCCTCGCCGTCGACGACGAGAGCGACCGTGGTCGGCAGCGGGTTGTCGTATTTGGTGAAGCCGCACGCGGGGCACTCGACATGAGTCTCCTTGCCGTCACCAGCGAGCCGGGTCCGGTTTCCGCAGCGCGGGCAGAACGTCCAGTCCTTCACCGGCCGAAGTCTAGAGGCCGGTGAAGGACCGGACGTCACGCACTCAGGAGCAGCGCCAGTACGAAGGCTCGGGCAAGCCCATCGGCGTGGCGATGATCGCGCCGTCCGCGGTCACCGCCGCGTTCGAACTGAAGGGATGGGGTACGTCCGAGAAATTCGGCCTGGGGCCGGTGATCGTCGTCTCGGTCTCCCCGGTGCGCCAGACGCTCACCGAGCTCCCTGAAGAGGCGCCATGGAAGCCGAGTACGACTCCTCGTGCGTTGGCGGCCTTGGCGGTCGCGCCGGGAATGGTCGTGACCACGTTGCCAACGGCGTCCCACACCACGCCCACGCGGCCGCCCGCCGAATCGATGCCGTGTCCCGCTGTCACCCCTTCGTCGAATTGCGACGCGACGATCCCGGTGAGACCGTCCGGGGTCCGCAACCTGCCCGTGGTGCCGTCGGCGTGGTAGATCTCGCCGGTCGAGGACACCACGCGTCCCGTTTCGTCGATACCGACCGGGAACCCGTCCCCGAGGATCCGGTAACCCGTGCTTCCCGACGGCCAGTAGACGATCTGGGTCTTCCCCGCGACGTCCACGAAACCGGTGATGTCGCCGCGATCGTTGAGCCAGGCGGCGAAGGTGTGTCCGGTCTCCGGTGCCGGAAGCCAGCGGTAGAACGTCTTGTACACATACGGAGTGGATTCACGGGAATCGGCAACCTTCGCCCCACGACCACGCCGTTCCGGTTGATGTCCCGGGTGTTGTTCCAACCACCGTCGCGGAAGCGCAGCATGATCCGTGGCTGCCCGTTGTGCCAGATGATCCCGTAACCGGGCTCGGGATAATTACTGCCGTTACCGACGATCCACTCCGTGCCGGCGGAACCGTCGATGTAGGCGTAGTCGATCCCGGACGGCATCGGCAGTTTGGTCTGACGCCAGTAGCAGTCCGCCGCTGCTCCTTCAGGTGCGGCCTGCGCGGTCGCTTGCAGCCCGGTCACCGCCACGAGGAGCGCCGTACTGAGAACGGTGAGCCTTCTCGCGAAGGCCCGCATCAGAACCACCACTGGTTCTTGGCACCCGCCACGTAGTCCCACAGCTGCACGACGCCGCCGTCGCGGCCCGCCGTGCCGAGGTCGGAGTCGAGGTAGCGGCCGCTGCGCACGTTCTGCAGGCGCAGGTAACCCTCGGGGTTCTCGGTGACGGTGAACCACTGGTTCGATCCGCCCGCCATGTAGTCCCAAAGCTGGACCTTGGTGCCGTTGCGGCCGATCGAGCCGAGGTCGGCGTCCAGGTAACGTCCATTCTGGACGTTCTGGAACCGGTAGTGGCCCTCGGGGATCTGGGTGACGTACCAGGCCTGGTTCGCCGGAATGGTGTTGTCCGGACCGATGATGCAGGTCCAGAGCTGGACCTTGGTGCCGTTTCCGTTGATGGTGCCCAGATCCGCGTCCAGGCAACGGCTCTGGTCGGAGGCCGGGCCGATCAGGTACGCCTGCTGCTGCGCGCTGAAACCCGCCCCGCGCACGTGCGCCGGGCGCAGCGACAACTGCCCGATGTCGACACGCTCGTCCGCCTGTGCGGCCGGCGCGCTGAACAAGGCCGAGAATCCGGCGAGGACGGTCATGGACACGAGGAATCGCTTGAGATTACGCATTCTTCTCCCCAGTTCGCCGCAGGTGTCTCTTTCTGGGCCCCGACCAGGACAGCCTGCTGACCATGATCCTGCCGTTCGGCTGACTCCGCGTCAACGTGGTTGTTTCCCACGAAAACGCCACCCCGCCGGGAAATCCCGGACGGGGTGGCGATTTTCGGCGTTCACCGTGGATACGGCCGGGGTGCCCGGCGCCGCTCCGGACACCCCGACCGCGACTCAGGTCGCGGCGTTGGAATTGCCGCGCAGTTTGACGTTGGCACTCGAGGCGTTCTTGATCGCCGTCTCGATCTGCGCCATCGTCGAGGACGAGGTCAGGCCCGGCACGGTCGCCGTGTTCAGCGCGTACAGGGTGAACGTGTACGGGTGACTGGAGCCGCCGGGGCAGGGGCCGAAGTACTTCTGCGAGTTCGCCCCGCTGCCCATGGCCTTCTGCTTGGCACCGTTCTGGTTCGGGACGGTGAAGCCCGCGCCCAGACCTTCGGGCAGCGACACTGTGGACCCCGACGACGCCGGGATGTCCCAGATCGCCCAGTGCAGTTTGTTGCCGCTGTTGGCCACATCCGCGAAGACGACCGCGTATCCCTTGGCACCCGTGGTCCCGGCACCCCACGTCAGCGGCGGGGACGTGTCCTGGCCCGCGGTGCCGTCACCGGAGCAGGTGTACTTGCCGGGGATGGACGCGTTGTCGGCGAACGCGGAGCTGGTCAGCTTGAACGCACCGGGCTGCGAGGTGCCAGGGAACTTCAAGCGCACCACCAGATTGTCGATCCCGCTGGGTGTGCCGCCGTTCTTGTCCGCGTTGGTCGAGGTGACCCACAGGCCGCCGTCCGGGGTCTTGGTGACCGAGCGGAGCCTGCCCCAGCGGCCGGAGAACAGCGACTGCACCGAACCGACGCCGGTGCCCGCCGCGTTGATTTGCGTGGCGAACAGCTGCTCGCTGGTGACCGCCGCGACGTAGACCCAGTCGTTGACGATCTCGATCCCGCTCGGCCCGCCGGAACTGGTCGGCCAGGTCTTCTTCGGCGCGACCGTGCCACCGCAGGTGCCCTCGGTGCCTTCACACTGCGGCCAGCCGAAGTTGCCGCCCTTCTGGATCAGGTTGAGCTCGTCCAGCTTGCCGTCGCCGAACTCCGAGGCCCACAGCTGGCCGCGGGAATCCCACGCCAGGCCCTGCGGGTTGCGGTGCCCGAAGCTCCAGACGTACCGGGCGTTGCCGCCGGTGGAGAAGAACGGGTTGTCACCCGGCGCCGAACCGTCGGGATTGACCCGCAAGATCTTCCCGTTGAGCGCACCCTTGTTCTGGGCGGTGTCCTTGTTCTGCCCGTCGCCCGCGGTGACGTAGAGCTTGCCGTCCGGGCCGAAGCGAAGCCTTCCGCCGTTGTGGTAACGGTTCTTCGCGATCCCGGTGAGTACCGGAGTCGACGTCGAGGACAGCGTTCCGTTGTCGTAGGTCATCTTCACGACCCGGTTGTCACCGGAAGCCGTGTGGTACAGGTAGATCGCGTGATCGGTGGCGTAGTTCGGCGAGATCGCGATGCCGAGCAGGCCACCCTCGCCGTTGGTGCCGACAGCGCCGGGAACCTTGCCCACCGTGGTCTTCTGGCCCGACGGCGTGATCCGCAGGATCTCGAACCGGTCCCGTTCGGTCGCGAGTGCCGTGCCGTCCGGCAGGAAGTCGACGGACCAGGCGAGGTCGACCTTGGTGATGTCCTTGTCGTACTCCGGAATTCCGCCGCCCGCGTTGCCGCTGGTCTTGGCCGTCACCGCGGTGCTCGCCGCGGAGGCGTTGCTGTCGAGGTCCCGCGCCTTGACCGTGAAGGTGTACGAGGTGTTCGCCGTCAGCCCGGTGATCGTGGCTTCGAGTGAAGGCGTCGTCGCGACCTTCGTGGTGCCCTGATAGACGTCGTAACCCGCGATGGTGCCGCTGTCATCGGTGGAAGCGTTCCACGCCAAGGAGACACTGTTCGCGGTCACCGACGTCGAGCGTGGGTTCCCCGGGATGGTCGGTGGTGTGGTGTCCCCGCTGGGCGGCGTCGTGAACTGTACGACATTGCTTTGCTGCGAAGGGTTTCCGGCCGCGTCGAAGGCGCCGACCGAGATGTCGTAGGCGGTGTTCGGCGTCAGGTTGTCGACGGTCGCGGTGAGGGTGTTCCCGTTGACGGTCTTGAGGATGTTGCCGCCGCGCATGACCTCGTAGCGGACGACGCCGACGTTGTCGGTCGCGGCCTCCCAGGTGAAGGTGGCGCTGCGGGCCTTGATGTCCTTGGCTGCCAGGTTCTTGGGCGGGGTCGGCGCTTCGGCGTCGGCCACTCCGCTCGCGGTGAGCTTGTCCGCGTTGGGACCGCCGTTCGCGGTCGTCGACGTGGTGCGGATTTTGTTGGCCCCGGCGGCCAGCGCGACGTCCTTCGTGACGGTCTTCCAGGTCGTCCACGCGCCGGTGCCGGGGAACGAAAGTGTCCCGGCGGCAGTGCCGTTGACGGCAAGCGCGACCGGCCGGTCGACCGTGGTTCCGTTGGCGTAGCGGAAAGTCAGCGTCTGGGTTCCGGCATGCGCGGCGTTCACCGTGTACTCGACATAGCTGCCGGCGACGTTGTCGAAGTTCACGAACCCGGTGCCGGAATAGCCCGCGTGGTTCGCCTCGACGGCGCCTTGGGAGATCGTCGAAACTTCGGATTCGTAATCGGTCGGTGCCGCGCCGGCGGGCAGAGCCGGCAGGACGGCGAAGGTGATCGCCGTCGCGGCGGTGCACGTGAGAAGCGCGCGCCACGGTGGTCGGGGTGCCACTGGAGCCTCCATGCGTGAAGTCGGATTAGGGAGGTACAACGGCGGACCGGACGAGGCCCGGCGGGGAGCGGAGTTTTAGTTAGGAAACTTTCCTATCTATGGTTCAGATCACACACCAGCGGGTGCTTCGTGTCAATAGTCGACCAACATCAACACGGTATGTGACGCAGGGATGGCGCAGCGGGACGTCGCCTTACCCCTCATTAGTCCTCTAGTTGCGGTACTTGCGCATACAAGTACCGCAACTAGAGGACTAATCGCGGAGAGAGGGCGAGAGGGTCAGCCGGCGATGTCCGCCCGCGCGATCACCTTCACGATGCGCGCCCGCACCAAGGACTCCTCGGGCACCGCGTTGCGTTTCCCGTACGCCTCGGCCTGATCCTCGCCCATGTACCGGCCACCGAGTCTGGTCGCCCATTCGAGCATCTCGTCGACGTCGTTGTGCAGTACCGCCTCGGCGGTGAACTGCACGTACGAGTACGGCGGCTTCTGGTCGTCGACGGCCAGTGAAAGCCGCGAATCGCGCCGGAGCGCCTTCCCCTTGAGCGTGTCTGTTCCGGTGGTGAAGATCAGTTCGTCCCCGTCGGGTCCCTCGTTCAGCAGGAACCACACCGGCGTCACGATCGGCGCGCCGTTGGCGCGGACCAGGCCGAGCATGCCCGTCCGGGTGCCTTCGCTCGCGAACTTCCACCACTCGTCCCGGCTCATTTCACGCATGTCCGCGACGCTACCCGGAGGCACCGACAACAAGCATCCGGATCACCCGAGGGTGGTGCTGCCCGGACCCCCGGACACCGGGCAGCACCCCCTCGCCCTCGGCGGGGCCAAGGTGCAATTGCCGCCGGATTGGGTGGGTGATGGCCGTCAATGCCGCCTTCTGCCGTTCCCGGCGAGGTCGATGGTGAACCGCACCGCCGAGCGCCAATGGGGTTACGCCGGCCGGGACTGCGTCGGCGGCGACCGGACGATCCTGCAGTACCGAGGGGGCGCCGAACGGTCGATCCTGATCCAGTCCTACCTCCACACCTGAGCTCACCCCGGTCACCCGTGCGGGGTGTCGGGGGTGCCGACTAGCCTGGCCTGCTGTGCGAGACGACGAGCTGACCGGGATGGGGCTGGCCGACGAGGGGCTGACCCGCCGCCTCAAGGCGCTGGCCTGCACCGCGCCCTTGCACGACCTCGACGCGCGCAAGGCGAAGCTGGACTGGGCGGACGCGACGATTTACCAGATGGCCGAGATCGCGCTGCATACGATCGACCAGGTCACCGTATCGATGGATTTCGACACCGGCGCCGACCACGAGCAGATCATCGTCCGGTTGCTGCCGTTCGTGGCGCTCCAGGCGCCCGGCCGGACCCCGGACGAGCACACCAAGGTCGCCCGCTGGGTGCTCGACAACCTGATCAACGTCGGCACCACCGATCGCGGGTTCCGCCGCGTCTACGGCTCCATCGGCCCGGGTGGCGGCTACCAGCGGCGTCAGTTCGACTTCAAGCTGCTCGTCGAACTGGCCGCGCCCGACGGCGAGGTCTACCTGCGTGCCACGGACGAGGCGATCAACGTCCTGGTCGGCGCGCTGGACACCGACGTCGAATCCGCGCAGATCGCGGCCGAGGTCAAACTGGAGAACCTGATCAACCGCGGCCGTCTCGCCGATGCGAAGCTCGCCGCCGAGCAGGCCCGCTACCGCACCGTCCAGTACGGCGAGACGCTGCGCGCCAAACTCGACGCCACCCGGCGCGACGTCCGCGCGGTCGACTGGGAGCGCGAGGTCCCGGAACTGCTGGACCAGGCGCTGTCCCATATCGAGTCCCGGTTCCGCGCCGAGAACGCGATCCTCAAGAACATCACCGCGTCCCGCGACGAGACCGAGGACCTCGACCGCAAACGCCGCGCCGCCGAACTCGTCGACATCGTCGGTGACTGCATCCGCCGTCACACCCGGCTGCAGTCGAGGCTCGCCGACGCCGGGGCGGTGTTCCGCGCCGAACAGGACCGTCAGCAGTTCTCCGGGCCGCCGCAGCGTGCCACGATCGACCTGTTCGGCCAGCTCCTGATGCCGACGCTGCGCCTGCCGATCGCCGACGCCGTCGCACCGGCCGAGTCGTTCTTCCACGCCGGGGCCGGGATCTCGCCGCCGACCGTGCCGTCGCTGTCCTCGCTGGTGTCGCTGCTGCTGCGGCCGGCGCCCGAACGCGATCAGCTCGTCGGCGAGATCCCCGAACCCGAACTCATGCCCGCCGACGTCACCGACCGGTTCGGCGACGAGCAGTGGCGCCTCGCCGACGACCTGCTCGATCTGCCCGAGGTACCGCGGCGGCTGTCCGGCCTGCTCGAAGAGGCCCGCCGGATCGACCCCATGCTGCCCGCCCTGGTCGCGTTGCGGGCGGTGCACGCCTACAGTCCCGGGGTCGGCGCGGCGCTCCGGCTGGGGGAGCGCCAGGTACTGCTGGCCGTCGACGACGGCACGGTGCTCGACGACCCCGAGTTCGGTGGCGCGGATCTGCTGCTGTCCTCGGCGCGGGTCGATCGCCACGACGAAGAAGAAGAGGAGGTCGCGTGACGACAACAGGGGACGTCGAAGCCGCGGCCCGGCTCGTTTCGTTCGGCATGCGCCCGAAGCAACTGCCGTCACGGGACGTCGTCTACGGCGACCTCGTCCGGCGCTACGGCGAGGACAGTGCGTTCAAGCAGCTCACGCACGCGGTCGCGGCCGGGCTCGGGCTGATGGTGCTGGAGGTCAACCTCCAGGCCGGCGCCGTGCTGGCGGCGACCGACGAGTCCGTCTTCGAGATCAAGATGGACAGCTACGCGCGGCAGAGCAAGATCCGTGAGCGCCGCGAGACCGAGAAGGTCCTGCACGGCCTCATCCACCTGGCCACCGCCGCGCTCGGCTACCCGCGCCCGGACGACCTCGCCAACGACACCTACATCGGCCGCGTCAGCGTCGAGCAGGTGGACGCGATGGTGCGGGAGGCCTGCCGGATCCTCGACGAACGCGCGGCCGACGCCGAGTCGAACAGCGATCCGCTTGCCGACGCGCCCGAACTCGAACAGGCATGGCGTGCCTACGCCCGGCGTCCCGCGGCGGCGGCGACCAAGGACGGCAGGCTGGCGTCGGACACCACCCGCGGCATGGTCGCGAGAGCGCTGCGTTTCCTTGCCGACCAAGGGTTTCTGGTCCAGGTCAGCGGGGAGCAGGGCGGGACCTACCGCACCACACCGCGTTATCAGGTCCAGGTGCGCGAACTCGCCGCCGACGCGGCCTTCGACGATCTGCTCGCGCTGAACGTGGTCTCGGTCGCCAACGGCGGCGGGACACTGCGGGCGGCCGCGTCGGACACACTGTAAAGCCGGCGAGCGGAGCAGCAGTGATGAGCGGAAATCAGCCGGCAAGGACCCGCTCCGGCCGAAGGCCCCGCTATCGCGGTGTCAGTGCGCCGGGCAGTGTGACATGGGCTTGTCCGGGAACCAGCGCCCTGGCGACTCGATCGCGGACGCGGGTCCTCGGATAACGGAGGGGAAGAGATGTACGAGCTTTCGCGGGTTCGCCTGCACTCGGTGGGCCCGGCGGGCGCGCGATACCAGGACGTCGTGCTGGACTTCAGCGGCGTCGGCGCGGCCATCACCGCGCCCAAACAGGACGCGCTGTTCAGCGCCGGGATCCACCTGGCGGGGGAGGGTCCGCCGCGGCGGCCGTCCCCGGCGAGCGTGCTGTTCCTGGAGAACGGCGGCGGCAAGTCCGTCCTGATCAAGCTGATCTTCTCGGTCATGCTGCCCGGCCGCCGTCAGGTCGTCGGCACGACGAACACCAAGGTGCTGGAGAAGTTCGTCTCCGCCAAGGACGTCTCGCATGTCGTGCTGGAGTGGCTGCAGGTCGAGACCGGCCACCGGGTCATCACCGGCAAGGTGTCGGAATGGCGTGGGCATGTGGTGTCCTCGGATTCGGAGAACCTGGTCGACTCCTGGTACTGCTTCCGCCCCACGCCGTCACTCGATCTGGACTCGTTGCCGCTGACGGCGGACGGCAGGCTGCTGACGATGTCGGGGTTCCACGACCAGCTCGACAAGGTGCACGGCGGGGAGCCGGAACTGGAGCTGTTCTGGACCCGGCGCCACCACGAGTGGACGTCCCGGCTGGACGGCCTCGGCCTCGACACCGAACTTTTCCGTTACCAGCGCGCGATGAACGCCGGTGAAGGCGAGGCGGCGGACGCGTTCGCGTTCAGCACCGACGAGGCGTTCGTCGAGTTTCTGCTGCGCGCGGTCCTTTCCGAGGACGAGCCCAAGGACCTCGCCGAGGTCGTCGCGACCTACGCGCACAACCTGGCCCAGCGTGGGGATCTCCTGTCGGAACGGGATTTCGTCGCCGGAGCGCTCGATCTGCTCGTACCGCTGGCGGAGGAGGAAGGCGTCGCCGCCGCGTCGCGGAAGCTGGCCGACGCGGCCCGCGCGGAGATGCGGACGCTCGCGGCGCAGGTCGCGGCGCGGGACAAGCTGGAGAACGAACGGCTGAGCGGGCTCGACCAGCACGTCGACGAGGTGAAGTCGGCGGAAAAACTGGCCGAGGGCGACCACCGCAGGCTCACCGCCGGGGTCACCGAACTGCGGCGCCTTGTCGGGAAACTGCGGCTCGACGACGCCCAGTCCGAGAAGAAGCGGATCGACGAAGAACTGGCCGAGGCCAAGACCGCCGCCGAGGCCTGGCGTGAATGCGCCACCGTGCTCAACCACCTCAACGCCGCGCGCAAGGCTCGCGATTTCCGTGAGCTGGTGGGAAACCGCGAGCAGAAGGCGCAACCCGCGCTGCAGGCACGCAACACCGCCGCGGCCGGGCTCGCCAGTGGCCTGCTGGCGCTGGCCAAGAACGCCACCGAGCAGGCCGCGAAGGCCGAAGCGCATGTCGGCGCTTTGCGTGCCGAGGCGGAGAAGGGCCAGACCGAGCGCGACGAGTCGGCGAACCTCGCGGCTTCGCGCCGCGCGGAGGCTCGCGGGCTGGGGGCGCGGATCGCCGAAATCCGTGAGGAGATCGCCGAAGCCGTCCGCTCCGGCGTGCTCAAGGCCGGCGCCGACGTCGCCGACGCGGCTTGGGCGGCCCGCGCCGAAGCCGAGACGACCGCCGCCGAACTCGTCCGGCGCGACCAGGAACTCGAACGCGTCGCCGAGGATCTGCGTGCCGCGCAAGCGACCGTCAACGACGCGCACCGGCTCGCCGGGTCCACAAAGGACCGACTGGAGCGCGCGGCCGAAGAACTGGACCGGGCCAACCGTCGCACCGACGTGCTCGCCGTCGAACCGCGGCTGACCGAACTGCTCGGCGCGGACGACGTCGCACTGGAGACGGATCTTCCGGTGCTGCTGGAGCGTCTCCGTGAGGCAGGGGCGACCGCGGAGAAGGAACAGACCTTCTTGCGGATGGAGGAATCCGTCGACGAGCGTGCCTTGGCCGCACTCGGTTCCGGCGGTCTCCTGCCCGCCACCGAAGAGGTACAGGCCGCGTTGGACGCGCTGGAAGCCGCCGGGATGAACGCCTGGTCCGGCTGGCGCTATCTGTCCACTTTGGACAAGAAACGCCGGGCGGCGGTGCTGGCCCGCGCGCCTCAGCTGGTCTCGGGGATCCTTCTCAACGAACCGGAGCAGGTCCGCCTCGCCGAGAAGGTGCTCGCGGAGCGGCGCCTGCTGCCCACCACGATCATCCCGGTCGCCACGACCGAGGCCACCACCACCGATCGCCTCCCTGACGAGGCGGGTATCGAGTTCCTGGTCCCGCCCAACCCGGCGATGTACGACGAGGAAGCCGCCGACGCCGAACGCGAGGCCATCGCGCTCCGGCACGCGGAACGGCAGCGCCGGTTGGCGGCACTGGCGGCCTCGCTCTCGGATGACAGCGCGTTGTCGTGGAAACTCAAGACGTGGCGCGAGGACTATCCGCCGGGCAGCATCGCGACCCTTGCCGAGCAGCGGCAGGCCGCGCGAACCGCGCACGAAACCGCGCAAACCGCGTTGGACCAGGCGGAGAAGGAGTTCCAGCGCCTCGGAGAGAAGGCGACCGGGCTGCGGGAGCGTGTTCCCGAACTGCGCACGGCGTCGGCCGAGGCGGGGGAGCGGGCCCGTGGACTGGAAGCACTCGCGACGCGTGCCGCGAAGATTCCCGAGTGGACGGACGACATCGAGCGGGCGACCGAGGTCGCCGAGCGGGCCGAGTCGACGGCGTCCGAGGCAGCGGTGAAGGCGTCCCGGTCGCGTGAGCAGGCAGCCGAGGAACAGCGCACCGCCGACGGTCACCGGCGTACCGCGACGACCGCGAAGTCCGAACTGGCCGAGGTTCCGGGATCGAGCGACGTCACCGAGGACGATCCCACGCCTGCCGAACCGGTCGACGCCTTACGGCGCACGTTCGCGTCGGCGTCCGAGGCGTACGCGAAGGTCGAGGTCGGCAGCGATCTGCGGGCCGAACTCGACCAGGCGGAAAGCGTCGAGGCGTCGGCGAGGGCGGCCGTCGAGGCACTCGACGACGCTGTCCGGGAGCGGGCCGCCGCGCTGCTGGAAACCCCGGACGGTTCCGACGCTTCGGCGCGTTCGGCCGCGCAGGCGCGGGCGAACCGCGCGGTGGCGGTGCTGGAGGAGGAGCGCACCGAGATCGTCGGTCTCGTCGCGACCCGCAAGGCGGAACTGAGCCAGCTTCCCGAGCTGGCGAGCTCCCAGCTCGCCGCGATCTCGTCCGACGCGCGGCCGAAGGACATCGAGCACGGTTTGGCGTTGATCGACGACGCCAGTCTCGAAGTTTCCGCCGCCGCGCGGAAATGGGAAGAGCTGCAGGAGCGCCGCGCCGCGGCCGAGGCGACGCTGGAATCCGCGAAGACGTCCGCGTCCGGCTTCGGCCTGCTGGCCGAGTCCATGGCGCATCTGCTGTCCAAAGAGGACGACGCGGCTGCCTTCGACGGCGACGTCGAATCCGCGCGTACCAAGCATTCCCGGCTCAACACCGCGCTCACCGAGGCTCAGGACTCCGCCGACGCGGGTGACCGCCGGGTGCGGGCCGCGGCCGACCAGCTGGCGCAGTACGCCACGGACAAACGGTTCGAAAAGCTCAGCACGCCGGTGCGGCAGCAGGTGATCTCGGTCCGCCGCGACCAGCTGCCCGCGCACGCGGCGGAATGGGCCGAAGCGCTCCGGCCGCGTTTGCGCACGCTTACCGACGATCTCGCGCAGATCGACCGGCACCGCGGCGGCATCATCACGCGCCTGCAGGGCATGGTCGACGGCGCCCTGCGCACACTCCGTGCGGCACAACGGGTTTCGCGGCTGCCGGACGGTCTCGGCGACTGGTCGGGCCAGGAGTTCCTGCGGATCCGCTTTACCGAACTCGAAGACAACGTGCTCGCCGAGAAACTGGGCGAGGTCGTCGACGAGGCCGCGGTGGGGAAGACCTCCGATGGTCGCGACGTCAAACGGGACGGGCTTTCCCTCGTCTTGCGTGGCGTGCAAGCCGCCGCTCCCAAGGGTTTCCGGGTCGACATGCTGAAACCGGATTCTGTGCTGCGGACCGAACGCCAGCGTGTCTCCGAGATCCGCGACGTGTTCTCCGGCGGGCAGCAGCTGACCGCGGCGATCATCCTGTACTGCACCCTCGCCGCGTTGCGGGCCAACAACCGGGGCAAGGCGCGCAACCGGCACTCCGGCGTGCTGTTCCTCGACAACCCGATCGGCCGCGCCTCGGCGGGCTACCTGCTGGAGCTGCAGCGGGCGGTGGCCGAGGCGCTGGGTGTCCAGCTGATCTACACGACCGGCCTGTTCGACGCCGGCGCGCTGAGCGAGTTCCCGCTGATCGTGCGCCTGCGCAACGACGCGGACCTGCGGGCGGGACGCAAGTATCTGTCCGTCGACGCCACGATCCGGAACGCGACCGACGAACTAGGGGAACCGGACGGCGTCGCGCGGCTTTCGGCGACACGGCTGTTCACGCGACCCGCAGAAACGCCGGAGGACTCCGAGGAAGAATCGGCCTAGGTAGCACGGGGTGGCACAGCGGGGCACCTAAGCGCTATAGTGTGCTCATGAGCGTTCAGCACGAGATCTCTCAGCGTGATCTCCGTAACCGATCCGGCGAGATCATGGACGCGGTCGAGCATGGCGAAGCCTTCACAGTGACCAGGAGTGGCGCGCCGATCGCCCAGTTGATCCCGCTGTGTCGCCGTCATGCCGTGACGCGCGACCAGTTCGCCGCAGTCTCGGCGAACGCCCCGCTCATCGATCCCGACAGGTTCCGCGCGGACCTCGACGACGCCTTCGAAGGGCAGGCCGGAGACCCCTATGGCCGCTGAGATCCACGGGCTGCTCGACACGAACATCCTCATCCTGCGCCGGGCCATCGACCATGCCCAGCTGCCGGACCTGATGTCGATCAGCGCGATCACGCTCGCCGAACTCTCGGTCGGGCCGCATTACACCGATGACCCCGCGGAACGTGCCCGGCGCACGGAGCTGGTGCAGCGGGTGGAAGCCGAGTTCGACCCACTGCCCTTCGGCGTCGAAGCGGCGCGGATCTTCGGCCGGGTGTCGGCGTCCGTGCTCGCGTTCGGGCGGACACCCCGGCGCCGGATCGCCGACCTCATGATCGCCAGTGTGGCCGCCGCCCATCGGATGCCGTTGTACACCACGAATCCGCAGGATTTCGAAGGTTTGAAAGAACTTCTCGACGTGGTGCCGGTCGACCGGCCGAAAAGTCCGCGCTGAACGAGGTGACCTTGGGCCGCGTTCCCTCTCAGGAGACTTCGAGCGCCCACCGGACGTACCGCATCTTCGGCCTGAAGCCTGCCTTCTCGAAGATCCCGGGTGCCCCGGCCGGGCTCGCCGAGTCGACGCTCAAGCTGGCCTGGTCGTAACCCTGGTCGGCGGCGGCCCGGAGCGCATGCCCGATCAGCGCACTCGCGACGCCTCGGTTCCGGTGCTCCCGCAGTGTTCCGATGACCATGAAATGCGCGTCGCGGACGCCGGTGGCCTCGGTGTCGGCCTCCCAGTACATGGTCACCAGGATGCCGACCGGGGTTCCGCCGGAGTCGCGGAGCAGGAAACTGACCTCGGGCCGGAAAGTCTGGTTGGTGATCTTGTTCTTCCAGTGGTCCGCGGGCATCGGCGCCGCACCCCAGTAATCTTCGAACGACGCGTTCCGGACCGAGCGGAAGTCTTCGTCGTTCTCCTCCGACCACGGCTCGACCCGCAGTCCGCCGGGGATTTCCGTGCCGGGGATCGCGTCGCCGAGCGGACGCTCCATGCGCTGGAAGTAGCGAACCGGCGTAAAACCTTGGGAGCGCACGAGTTCGGCCAGGCCCGCGATGTGCTCGGCCTTGTGGACGTCGATCATGAGCTTCAGGTCCGGATGGTGCAGCGCGTGCACGGCCTTCGCCGCCTCCACCCCGGCTTCCGCGAGCGTGGTGCCGATACCCCGGCGGCGATATCCAGGATGGACCCCGCCGTCCAGGAAGACCCGATGGACCTCTTCCGCGAACGGCTTGAAGCGGATCTTCATGTAGCCGACCATCGCGTCGCCCTCGAAGGCGGCGAGGCTCGCGCGGTCCAGGTCCGCGTACGGGTCGACCAGCTCCGTGCGGGTGTCCTCTTCGGTGTAGTTCTCGCCGCTCTTGTCGACGGTCTCGATGGCGTTGAGGAGGTCCGCCGACGCTTTGGCGTCCTCGTCGGTGAGCGGCCGCCAGCTGAGGTCTCCGAACATGCGGCCGACGGTATCCGCGCGTCTGCGGCCTGTCGCTTCATTTCCCGACCGGCCCAGGAGCGGTCCTGCCCGTCATCCAGGCACGTGAGTTACGTCTTCAAGCACGCGAGTTACGTGCTCAAGCACGCGAGTTCCGTCTTCAAGCACGCGAGTTACGTCTTTAAGCATTCGAGTTACGTGCTCAAGCACGCGAGTTCCGTCTTCAAGCACGCGAGTCACGCCTTCACCCTGGCCCCCGACCCGGCGAACAGGCCGGTCGCAGCGAGCCTGGCCGCCCGAGCGTAGAGCGTTCTTGTCGGACCACGGTGGTAGGAACGATCCGTGACCCCGAAGATCAGCGTCCAGCAGCGCCGCGCCCGCCTCGCGGCGCGGCATCGTCTCACCACGCCCGCGACGTCGGTGCGGGCCGCGGCGGACGCGGTTTTCGCACTGCACGCCACGGACCCGGCGACGGTGCATCTGTCGGCCTGGGCGCGGGTCAAGGGCGACGGTGTCGCCGAGGTGGAGAACGCGCTTTACGAGGAGCGCACGCTGGTCCGGATGCTCGGTATGCGCCGCACGGTCTTCGTCGTCGGGCACGAGAACGCGGCGCTCATCCAGGCGGCCTGTTCCGCCGACATCGCCAAGAAGCAACGCCGCCTGCTCGAACAGCATCTCGGCCAGCAGGGACACCCGGAGAACGTGCCCGATCCGGAGCGCTGGCTGGCCGACGTCGAGGACGCCACCGAACGAGCGCTCAAGGCCCGCGGTTCCGCGACGGCGCAGCAACTGAGCGAGGACGAGCCGCGCCTCAAACAGCAGTTGCTCATGGCGAAGGGCAAGCCGTACGAGGCGATCGCCAACGTCACCAGCCGCGTCCTGTTCCAGCTCGCCGTCGATGGCCGCATCGTGCGCGGGCGTCCGCGCGGGAGCTGGATCAGCAGCCAGTACTTCTGGGCCCCGATGGCGGACTGGCTGCCACACGGCCTCACCGAATGGGACGCCGACGCGGCCAGGGCCGAACTCGCCCGAAGGTGGCTCTACGCCTACGGCCCGGCCCCGATCGCGGACCTGCGGTGGTGGACGGGCTGGACGGCGGGCCAGACGAAGAAGGCGCTCGCGGTGATTCAGCCGATCGAGGTCGATCTCGACGGCGTGCCCGGCGTCGTCCTCGCCGACGATCTGGAGCCGGTCGCGGAACCCGGGCCCTGGGTGGCGCTGCTCCCGTCACTCGATCCGACGTCGATGGGATGGATCGAGCGCGACTGGTACCTCGGCCCGCATCGGGCGCCGTTGTTCGACGGTACCGGCAACATCGGGCCTACCGTCTGGGCCGACGGCCGGATCGTCGGCGGCTGGGCGCAGCAAGCGGACGGCGAGGTCGCACTCCACTTCCTGGAGGACGTCGGCGCGGACGTCGAGAAGGCCGTCGAGGCGGAGGCGAACCACCTGGCCGGGTGGTTCGGGGAGGTGCGAGTCACGCCACGGATGCGGACGCCGCTGGAGCGACGGCTAGCACAACGAAGCTGAGAGTTTCCGATAGACGTCCTGGTGGCGAACCACTTGATCGATTCTTGACCTGACCCACCGAGTGGTGGAAGTCTCGTCAGGGCAAAGAGGGCCGCCCGAGCTCGCACGCTAGGGTTGCGCCCGAGTAAAGGACGTCTTACCGGGGCGATCCCGGACGAGTCTCAAGGGAGTGGCAGCAGTGACGGTTCGCGTAGGTGTCAACGGCTTCGGCCGCATCGGCCGCAACTTCTTCCGGGCCGTGCAGGCCGCCGGTCACGACATCGAGGTTGTCGCGTTCAACGACCTCGGCGACGTCTCGACGATGGCCCACCTGCTGAAGTACGACTCCATCCTCGGCCGTTTCCCGGGCGAAGTCAGCGTCAACGACGAGGGCATCGTCGTGGACGGCAAGACGATCAAGGCCCTCGCCGAGCGCGACCCGGCCAACCTGCCATGGGGTGACCTCGGCGTGGACGTCGTCGTCGAGTCGACAGGCTTCTTCACCAACGCCGACGCCGCCAAGGCGCACCTCGCCGGCGGCGCGAAGAAGGTCATCATCTCCGCGCCCGCCAAGGGCGAGGACCTGACCGTGGTGCTGGGCGTCAACGACGACAAGTACGACGGCTCGCAGAACATCATCTCGAACGCCTCCTGCACCACGAACTGCCTCGGCCCGCTGGCCAAGGTGCTGCAGGACTCGTTCGGCATCGAGCAGGGCCTGATGACCACCATCCACGCGTACACGCAGGACCAGAACCTGCAGGACGCGCCGCACAAGGACCTGCGCCGCGCCCGCGCCGCCGCGCTGAACATCGTCCCGACCTCGACAGGTGCCGCCAAGGCCATCGGCCTGGTCCTGCCGGAGCTGCAGGGCAAGCTGGACGGCTACGCGCTGCGTGTCCCGATCCCGACAGGCTCGGCCACCGACCTCACCGTCACGCTCGCCAAGAGCGCGACCCTCGAGGAGATCAACGCCGCGTACAAGGCCGCCGCGGACGGGCCGCTCAAGGGCATCCTGCGCTACAACGAGGACCCGATCGTTTCGGCCGACATCGTCACCGACCCGGCGTCTTGCATCTACGACGCGCCGCTGACCAAGGTCATCGGCAACCAGGTCAAGGTCATCGGCTGGTACGACAACGAGTGGGGCTACTCCAACCGCCTCGCCGACCTCGTCAAGCTCGTCGGCAACAAGCTTTCCTGACCGATGGCGCTGAAGAATCTCGAAGACCTGCTGGGCGAGGACGTTTCAGGCCGGTTCGTACTCGTGCGATCCGACCTGAACGTCCCGCTCGATGGGGAGACCATCACCGATGACGGCCGCGTCCGCGCGGCCCTGCCGACACTGAAGCGGCTCGCCGAGGCGGGCGCGAAGGTGGTCGTCACGGCGCACCTCGGCCGTCCCAAGGGTGAGCCGGACCCGAAGTTCTCGCTCGCGCCCGTCGCCGCGAAGCTCACCGAGCTGCTCGGCGTCGACGTCCCGCTGGCGGGTGACCTGGTCGGCGAGTCCGCCAAGGCCACCGTCGCCGGCCTGACCGACGGTCAGGTGGCCCTGCTGGAGAACGTGCGGTTCGACGCGCGTGAGACCAGCAAGGTCGAGGCGGAGCGCCAGGAACTGGCCGCCGAGCTGGCCGCGCTGGTCCCTGGTGGCGCGTTCGTCTCCGACGGTTTCGGCGTCGTGCACCGCAAGCAGGCTTCGGTCTACGAGATCGCGCGGGCGCTCCCGGCGTACGCGGGTGGTCTGGTGCTGGCGGAGGTCGACGTCCTCAAGAAGCTCACTGAGGACCTTGCGCGGCCGTACGTCGTCGTGCTCGGCGGCGCGAAGGTGTCGGACAAGCTGGGCGTGATCGCCAACCTGCTGACCAAGGTCGACAGGCTGCTCATCGGCGGCGGCATGGCGTACACCTTCCTCAAGGCCCAGGGCCACGAGGTGGGTGACTCGCTGCTGCAGGAAGACCAGCTGGAGCAGGTCCGCGGCTTCCTCGCCGAGGCGGAGAAGAGCGGCGTCGAACTGATTCTGCCGGTGGACGTCCTCGCCGCGACGGGCTTCGCCGCGGACGCGGAGTTCGACGTCGTCGACGCGACGGCCATCCCGGCCGACCGGATGGGTCTCGACATCGGCCCGAAGTCGCGCGAGCTGTTCGCGGGCAAGCTGGCCGACGCGGCGACCGTGTTCTGGAACGGCCCGATGGGCGTGTTCGAGTTCGAGTCCTTCGCAGGCGGCACCCGTGCCGTGGCCGAGGCGCTCGTCAAGAGCGACGCCTTCACCGTGGTCGGCGGTGGCGATTCCGCCGCGGCCGTGCGTCAGCTCGGTCTGCCCGAGGACGGCTTCTCGCATATCTCGACCGGCGGCGGCGCGTCGCTGGAGTACCTGGAGGGCAAGGAACTGCCCGGAGTCGCTGTGCTGGGAGAGAACGACTAGTGGCGCGCAAACCGCTCATCGCCGGCAACTGGAAGATGAACCAGAACCACCTCGAAGCCATCGCGCTGGTTCAGAAGATCGCCTTCGCCCTGCCGGAGAAGTACTACGCGAAGGTCGACGTCGCGGTGCTGCCGCCGTTCACCGACATCCGCAGCGTCCAGACGCTGACCGACGGCGACAAGCTGTCGCTCACCTACGGCGCCCAAGACCTGTCGCCGCACGACTCCGGTGCCTACACCGGTGACGTGTCGGGCGTGATGCTGGCGAAGCTGGGCTGCAGCTTCGTCACCGTCGGGCACTCGGAGCGGCGCGAGTACCACGCCGAGTCCGACGAACTGGTGAACAAGAAGGTCAAGGCCGCGCTCAAGCACGGCATCACGCCGATCCTGTGCGTGGGGGAGAAGCTCGAGGTCCGCGAGGCGGGTGAGCACATCGCCCATACCACGAACCAGCTGGTCGAGGGCCTCAAGGGGCTCAAGAACGAGCAGGTCAAGGACGTCGTCGTCGCCTACGAGCCGGTGTGGGCCATCGGCACCGGCAAGGTCGCGACCCCGCAGGACGCCGAAGAGGTGTGCGGAGCCATCCGCGCCACTCTCGCCGAGAAGTACGGCGCCGAGGTCGCTTCTTCGGTCCGGGTGCTTTACGGCGGCTCGGCCAAGGCCAACAACATCAGTGACCTCGTCGCCTGCGAGAACATCGATGGTGCGCTCGTTGGTGGTGCCAGCCTGGATGGTGACGAGTTCACCAAACTCTGCGCACTCGCCGCGGGCGGGCCCCTGCCCTGATCGGGGCACCTACCGGGTAACCTGGGTATCCGGTCCGTCACACAGCAGTGGACGAGTCCAGGAGTACGGTGTGTTCTGGTGGCGAGTGTTCGATAACACCTGTCATCGGCGGCACACCGTTTTCCTGCATTCTCCAAGAGCGCAGAGGATGACATGAAGCTGTTCCTTCAAATCCTGTTGATCGCCTCCAGCGTGCTGCTGGTGGTGGCCGTGCTGCTGCACCGCGGCCGCGGCGGCGGTCTGTCGTCGCTGTTCGGTGGCGGTATGCAATCGAGCCTGTCCGGCTCGAGCGTGGCCGAGAAGAACCTCGACCGGATCACGCTGCTGCTGGGCGCGGTGTGGCTGATCAGCATCATCGGCCTGGGGCTCCTGCTCAAGGTCTGATCGATCCAGGTGTTTCGGCGTGCCTATGGGGGGCGCGCCGCCGATCCCTATAGGTGTGAGGATTCATGGTTGGCGGTAACGCGATTCGGGGCACCCGCGTGGGTGCCGGTCCTTCGGGCGAATCGGAACGGGGTGAGTCGGCGCCGCGGCGCCGCATTTCCTACTGGTGTGCCAACAGGCACGAGGCGCAACCATCGTTCTCGATGGACGCCGAGATTCCCGACGAATGGGATTGCCCGCGCTGCGGGCTCCCCGGTGGGCAGGACGAGAAGAATCCGCCTGCCGCGCCGCGGACCGAGCCTTACAAGACCCACCTGGCTTACGTGAAGGAACGGCGTTCCGACGCCGACGGCGAGGCCATCCTCGCTGAGGCGCTGGAGCGGTTGCGCCAGCGCCGGGAGATCTGAGACTCCCCGAGGCCTACCGGTCGAGCGGGTACCGGGCACGCACCCGGAACCCGCCGTCCTCGGTGTCGGCGGTTTCGAAGCTTCCACCCAGCAGGCGAGCGCGTTCGGCCAAACCGGTCAGCCCGTGCCCTCCCGAGGGCAGGGCCGCACCGGAGGTCCGAGCGCGCTCGTTGCGTATTTCGACCTTGAGCGCCCCGTGCTCACCCTGGATCCGGATGGTCGCGGTGGCGCCCGGTGCGTGCTTGTGCACGTTGGTGAGGCATTCCTGCACGGTCCGGTAGGCCGCCGCCGAAACCTGGCTTGGCAGCAGATCGGGGATCCGCTCCACGGTGAGGTGCACGGGGACGTCCGAGCCGCGGATCAGCCGGTCGAGTTCGTTGATCCCCGGCCGCGGCCCGTCATCCTCGGAGCCCGAGCGCAGCACACTCACCAGTGAACGCAGTTCTTCGAGGGTCTTGGTGCTCAGTTTCCGGATGACCAACGCGGTTTCGAGCGACCTGGGGTCGGTGGTCTGCGCCTGCAGCGCGCCGGCCTGCATCGCGATCAGCGTGATCTGGTGCGACACGACGTCGTGCATCTCCCGTGCGAGCCGGGCTCGTTCTTCCGCGCGGACGGCGTCGGCGTGGAACCGGCGTTCGCGATCGCGGCTGGCGGCGAGTTCCGAGAGTTTCTGCGAGATCTCGGTCCGCGCTCCGATGAGCAGGCCGATGGCCACCGGCATCCCGGCGACGATGACGCCGTAGATCCCGTCCAGGACGTGTTCGCGCCAGCTGAGCTCGACGAAGTCGGGCAGCGGCCACTGGACGAACCGGCAGGTGAAGACGAGCGCGAAACCGGTCCAGGTCTGCCAGTGCATCTGCTTGCGGGTGGCGAGGAAGCCCAGCGCGATCATCGCGGCCAGTTGTGACCAGCCCGCGAGGAAGCCGGGGACGGTGGCGATCACCGCGAGGAACGGCAGCTTGCGGCGGAAGGCGAGGCCGAGGCACGCCGCGCCGGAGAGGTAGATGGAGTACGGCTGGGCCTTTTCGGGGATCACCAGCCAGACGTCGAGTGCGGCCAGGAAGATCGCGAGCGTGTCCACGCCCAGCGCGGCCAGCGCCGGACGTTTGACCTTCGCGAACGACATGACCCCGGCGGCACGGCGCGCCCGGTCGGCTGCCCCCGCCCGGGAGCCGCCCACCGAGATACCTGGAATCGAGAGACCCTCTGTGCTCATCGCTGGCGACCTCACTCGTCTTGTGGACTTGAATGAAGAGACGTGTTCTTCGCCCGATCGGGACGCGCAGGAACGAACAAATGTGCGGATGCTAACGGGTGGATGTACAAGGGCGGTAAGTTTCCCCCAGTCGGGCTAGCGACTGTCCGGTCACTGTCCGTTCTGCGGACAAGTGCATGAACGTTCGGTCGGTAGCGGTGCGAACCGGACCTTCCGCCCTCCCAAGTACATGAAGGCCCCCTTCCTTGCGCTAGGCGCAAGGAAG